>NZ_LZHO01000022.1:0-35410 GCF_001690895.1 Gilliamella sp. Nev5-1
TCAATGACTTTAGCTATTTTACGAACAAGATGATTTTGGGGGACAAGCGCATCTAGTGAGATTTGCTCTATTTTTTCTGGTGTCGCTGGAGTTGGTTTTTTTAGCATAGAAGAACTTCTCTTATAGTGGACTCCTCTCTATTAGATCAAAGAACTCGCCAAAAAGCGAGTTCTTTGTCATCAATCTGATAGCGCCCTTAAGGCGCTATTTTTTTATCAACGCTAAAATACTATTTGTGCCACTGTAATTAAATATGAATACGATGATAATAATTAAATATTATGGGTCATTATTCGATATAATTAAACGGAAATATAATTCGTATTGATTAATACAATTGGTGTAATTTAGTCATTATCAGGGTTAAAATGATTAAAAAAGCAATATGAGCAATGATTAGAGATTATCTATGGAACAACAAAACATAATTATGACAACAAAGTCGCCTATTATAGGTCGTATTCACTCTTTCGAATCTTTCGGTACTGTCGATGGTCCTGGGATTCGTTTTATTGTTTTTTTTCAGGGGTGCTTAATGCGCTGCTTGTATTGCCATAATCGCGATACGTGGGATTTAAAAGCAGGTCGAGAAGTTACCGTTGATGAGTTGATGAAAGAGATTGTTTCTTACAAAAGCTTCATTATGCCAAATGGTGGCGGTGTAACGGCCTCTGGTGGTGAAGCAACTTTACAAGCTGAATTTGTTACTCAATGGTTTAGAGCTTGCCATCAAGAGGGTATTAGTACCTGCTTAGATACTAATGGGTATGCTAGACAACTCGATCATATAATGGATGAACTTTTAGAAGTCACTGATTTAGTGATGCTCGATTTAAAACAGGTCAATGATGAAATTCATCAAAAACTAGTTGGTGTGCCTAATAAACGTGTTCTAGAATTTGCTAAACATCTACAAAAAATTAACAAAAGAACTTGGATACGTTATGTGGTTGTACCGGGATGGACTGATGATGATGATTCCGCTCATTTACTCGGTAAATTCATTCAAGGAATGGATAATATTGAGCGCGTAGAATTATTAGCTTATCACAAATTAGGGGCTTATAAATGGGACACGCTTGGTGACGAATATAAATTGGCTGGCGTTGAGGCACCGCCAAGAGAAACCATGGACAGGATCCAAGGCATTTTAGAATCTTATGGCCATTATGTCACCTTCAGTAAATAAAATAAAAGGCATATGAATGATCATATGCCTTCCATCTTCGGTTTTCACCATATTATTTTTCGCTTTATTGCTCGTAAAACAAAAAGGCAACCTTCTAAAGCAAGAACACAAACTGACGACCAAATAAGCCCATATGAGACAATGTGTTCAGGCGAAATTGATTCATGTAAAAATAAGGCAGAGACAATAGTAAGTAATACTGGCTCTACATAGCCAAGTAAACCAAACAAACCCATTGGTAATAGTCGTCTTGCCATAAAATACATCGCAAATGCTAGTGCGGTTATTATGCCCAACATTGGAATATATAGATGGAAATGGATAAGATCATCAAGTATCTTGTTAACACGATGACTTATTAAAAAGTAGCCTAAGCAACCTAAGAAAATAAAAAAGAAGTCAGAAAATGTACCTGCAATACCTTCTATTTTTAACTTACGCCGAACCATGAAGTAAATAGGGTAACCTAATGCAATAACGGCAGTTTCCCATGAAAATGCTTGGGTCATATAGATTTCAATAATAACGCCTAATACCGCCAGTCCAACTGATATTTTTTGTAAAAAACTTAACTTTTCTTGGTAGACGAGCTGCCCAATAATTACCATGGTTAATGGTAATAAAAAATACCCTAGTGATGCCGATAATCCGTGCCCATTAAGGGGAGCCCAAATAAAAATCAACATTTGTATTGTTAGCAGTAATGAAGAGAATAATAGCCCAATAAGCAACGATGGTTGCTGCTTAATTCGTGCTAGTAGCATTGCAATTTCAGGCCACTGTTTTTCTATAGAAATAAGAACAATAATAGCAGGAAAAGAAGTTAATAATCGCCAACAGAAAATATCAATAACGGATAACGGTTGTAATAAAACAGGATAGTAATAAAGTAAACCAAAAAGGCATGACGCCAGTATCGAAAGTGTAATGCCTTTTATCATTTTTCCACCTTAATTAATAAAAAAATAGCGCTAATTATTAGCGCTATTGTATGTGTAATGTCCAGTTTTATCCGATAAACTCAACGCCATTCATATAAGGAATTAAGACGGATGGGATTTTAATTGTTCCATCTGCCTGTTGGTAGTTTTCCATAATGGCAACCAGTGTGCGACCAACCGCTAATCCTGAACCATTTAAAGTATGAACTAAATAAGTTTTATTATCGGCCTTATTACGGTAACGAGCTCGCATGCGACGTGCTTGGAAATCCCACATATTAGAGCAAGAAGAGATCTCACGATAAGTATTTTGCGCTGGAACCCAGACTTCAAGATCGTAAGTTTTACATGAACCAAAGCCCATATCGCCAGTGCATAACACAATTTTTCGATATGGTAATTCAAGTAATTGTAGAACTTTTTCCGCATGGGCAGTAAGTTCTTCTAATGCTTGCATAGATTCTTCAGGCTTAACAATTTGAACCAATTCGACTTTATCAAATTGATGCATACGAATTAATCCGCGAGTATCTTTACCATAAGATCCTGCTTCAGAGCGGAAGCACGGCGTATGTGCTGTCATTTTTAATGGTAATACGCTTTCATCAAGAATTTCATCACGCACGAGATTGGTTACAGGCACTTCAGCAGTTGGAATTAATGCATAATTGCTGTTTTCTGTTTCTTCATCTAGCGGTTTAGTATGAAATAAATCACCCGCAAACTTCGGCAATTGTCCTGTGCCAAAAAGCGTTGTCTGATTTACCAAATACGGCACATAAATCTCGGCATAACCATGTTGTTCAGTGTGCAAATCTAACATAAATTGAGTTATAGCTCGATGTAAGCGTGCTATTTGTGATTTCATCACGACAAAACGTGCACCGGTTAGCTTTACTCCTGCTGCGAAATCTAGCCCACCAAAGCGCTCGCCCAATGCAACATGATCTTGAATCGGGAAATCAAACGTTCGTGGGGTTCCAAAGCGAGAAATTTCTATATTGTCATTTTCATCTTTGCCATCAGGAACGGAGTCATCAGGAATATTAGGAATAGTAGAAGCTATATCTTTAATTTGGTTAAGTAAGATATCAAGCTCAGCTTTAGCGCTATTAAGTTTTTCACCAAGCTTATTCACTTCTTCACGTACAGCTGAGATATCCTCGCCTCGTGCTTTAGCTTCACCAATTGCCTTTGAGCGAGCATTACGCTCAGCTTGCAAATTCTCGGTTTCAACTTGTAATACTTTGCGTTTTTCTTCTAGTTGACGGATAGTATCAACATCTAATTTAAATCCACGGCGTGCTAGTTTATTAGCAACAAGATCAAGTTCATTTCGGAGTAAATTCGGATCCAACATAAATAATGTCCATTATTATTAATTAAGTAATATTTTCACTTCATTATTATTCTAATATAGATAACAGAACATATAAATCAAAAAGTGGGTAATTACATATATTAAAATTTGTGAACTTAGTATACTAGAATTATATTGGTATTCAACCAAAATGGCGCACCCGAAGGGATTCGAACCCCTGACCGCTCGGTTCGAAGCCGAGTGCTCTATCCAGCTGAGCTACGGATGCATGTAAACTCATGAAAAAGTGGTGCATCCGAAGGGATTCGAACCCCTGACCGCCCGGTTCGTAGCCGGGTACTCTATCCAGCTGAGCTACGGATGCATTTTGAATTTATTAAAATGGTGCATCCGAAGGGATTCGAACCCCTGACCGCCCGGTTCGTAGCCGGGTACTCTATCCAGCTGAGCTACGGATGCATATTTTAATTTTAAATGGCGGTGAGAGAGGGATTCGAACCCTCGATGCAGCTTTTGACCGCATACTCCCTTAGCAGGGGAGCGCCTTCAGCCTCTCGGCCATCTCACCGAAACATTATGATTTCGCTTTAGCAACAAAATCATAATGTGTGGCGCACATATTACGGTTTACAAAAAATAAGTCAAACATTTTTTTGTTTATGTGCGCTTAATTGTTTATTTCCTACCCAATATCACCCCATTGGCTTGGATAATTCATCATTTGTCTCTTTTGACTGATGAATCTTGTTATATATCTCTTCCCTATGAATTGAAACTTCTTTAGGGGCATTGATACCAATTCTGACTTGATTACCTTTAACACCTAAAATAGTAATGACTACATCATCACCAATAATTAGTGTTTCACCTACTCTCCTAGTTAAAATTAACATTCGATCTCCTAATATCAGTTAAGTATATATCTAAACAATTTTTAAGATATAGCTTCGCTAGCCTTCTATCAGTAAGATAAAATTTTGCAGAAAAAACTCTAATATTTAACTAATAAATAATCGAGCATATCTGGACTAACTTGCCTGTAATTTATTACTGATTTCCTTTTTTACAGAAGATAATGCTTCTGGTAACGCTGAAAGATCCATTCCACCTGCTTGAGCAAAATCAGGTCGCCCACCACCTTTACCACCTACCTTTAACGCTAATTGAGAAACTAATTCACCAGCTTTAACTACTCTGATTAAATCATTGGTGACTCCAGCAGCTAAATTGATTTTGCCATCATTAACGGCCGCTAAAACAATTACGCCTGTTTTCAATTGATTTTTTAGACCGTCAATCATAGTGCGCAATAATTTTGCTTCGACATTATCAAGTTTAGCAATTAGTAAATTTGTACTATTGATTTTTTCGCATTGATTAAGCAATTGCGCACTATCTTGGCTTGCTTTTTGTGCTTTTAATTGCTCAATTATTTTTTCAAGCTGTTTAGTTTGTTCAAACAGTTGCTCAATACGGTTTAAAACAGCAGACTTATCGCTTTTAACTACTTGTCCAATCTGAGTTAATAAATTAGACTCATGATGGATCAGATCCATTGCATTTTGTCCTGAGGTTGCCTCAATACGGCGCACGCCAGATGCGATACTTGATTCGGATATTATTTTAAATAAACCAATATCACCCGTTCTATCTACATGAGTACCACCACAAAGCTCAATTGAAAAATCACCCATTGTAAGAACTCTAACAATATCTTCATATTTTTCACCAAATAAAGCCATAGCGCCTTTATCTTTGGCTTTATCAATTGGCATTAGTTCAATCTCTACAGGTAAATTGTGGCGAATCTGTTGATTAACCAAATTCTCTATCTCAATAATTTGTTCTGGCGTAATAGCTTGATTATGCGAAAAGTCAAAACGCAGATAACTATCATTAACTAAAGACCCTTTTTGATGAACATGATTACCTAAAACACGTTGCAACGCAGCTTGTAACAAATGTGTAGCTGAATGATTACGACGAATACGCTCACGTAACTCCACATCAATTGCAGCAGTAACATTATCGCCAACTTTTAAAGAACCTTTAATTATTTTACCTATATGACCAATACTTTTGCCGTATTTTTGACTATCTAAAACAGTAAATTCAACATTTGCTGCTGTTAATAATCCTTTATCGCCAATTTGACCACCAGACTCGCCATAAAATGGTGTCTTATCTAAAATGACAATAGCATCATCGCCAGAATTAACACTTTCAACTTTTTGACCATCTTTAAATATAGCGATAACTTTTCCTGATGATTCTGTTTCTTGGTAGCCTAAAAATTCTGTTTTATCATCAAGTTTGATAACATTACTATAATCAACATTAAAAGAGCTTGATTCACGGGCTCGCTTACGTTGCTCTTCCATGCATAAATTAAAGCCAATTTCATCAACAGTAATATTTTTTTCACGACATACATCAGCAGTTAAATCTAAAGGAAAACCGTAAGTATCGTAAAGTTTAAATGCAATATCTCCAGGTAAAATGTTTCCCGTTATTTTAGTTAATTCTTGATCAAGTAAAAACAACCCTCGTTCTAGTGTCTTTAAAAATTGCTCTTCCTCAATTTTGAGTGCGTCTTCGACCAACTTCTGGTTTTGTCCTAATTCAATTGCAGCACTTCCCATTACTTCAATTAATGGTTTAACAAGTTTATAGAAGAAAATATCTTTGGCGCCTAACATATGTCCATGGCGTACCGCACGTCGAATAATACGGCGTAATACATAACCACGACCTTCATTAGATGGAAGTACACCATCAGAAATTAAAAATGCGCAAGATCGAATATGATCGGCAATGACTCGTAAAGATTTACTTTCCAAATCTTTAGTTTGAATAATTTTAGCTACATCGTGAATTAATTTTTTAAATAAATCAATTTCATAATTAGAATTAACATGCTGAAGCACCGCTGCAATACGCTCAAGCCCCATACCTGTATCAACTGATGGCTTAGGCAATAGTTCCATTGTACCGTCAGGGCATCGGTTAAATTGCATAAAGACAATATTCCAAATTTCTATATATCGGTCACCATCTTCTTCAGCGCTTCCAGGAGGGCCACCCCAAAGATGATCGCCATGATCATAGAAAATTTCAGTACAAGGACCACAAGGACCTGTATCGCCCATTTGCCAGAAGTTATCCGAAGCATATGGCGCGCCTTTATTATCGCCAATACGAATTATTCGTTCTTTAGGGATACCGATTTCTTTCTCCCAAATAGCATATGCTTCATCATCTGTTTCATAGACAGTAACAGTTAACCTATCTTTTGGTAGGTTAAACCATTCTTCACTGGTTAATAGCTCCCAAGCAAAATGTATTGCATCATGCTTAAAATAATCGCCAAAACTAAAGTTTCCTAGCATTTCAAAAAAAGTATGATGGCGAGCAGTATAACCAACATTGTCTAAATCATTATGTTTACCGCCAGCGCGGACACAACGTTGTGATGTTGTTGCTCTAGAATAAGAGCGTTTATCAATACCAAGAAAGACATCTTTAAATTGATTCATTCCAGCATTAGTAAATAATAGTGTTGGATCATTATGCGGGACAAGGGAACTACTTGTGACAACTTCATGTCCTTTGCCACGGAAAAAGTCAAGAAAATTTTGACGAATTTCTGCAGTGCTTTTCATTTATGCTTCCATATAAAACGATAGATTTTTAAACATAGTAATATACCCGCTACAACTAAAGTTGAAAAGTAAATATTCTTATATCGAAACGGATCTAACTAATATTACAAGTAAATAAGGGAAAACTAAAAAAGAATTTGCGAGCTTTATTTATAATTGCTTTTGTTAAGCTATATACCTAGTATTGTAGATATTATAATTATTTAAGTCAATAAATCGTAAGCAGTTTTAATATCATCTTGTGTATAACCTCTCGTCATTAAAAATTGCATACCTTTTTGTTTATTATTATTATTTTTACAATCAATTTGTTTTAGCTTTTTTAGTAATTGCTCGTATGCCATATTTCCCCAATTGATATCGGCAATTTGCAAAAGTTGCCGGCTCAAATCAACAGGTAAACCTCGTTGTTTAAGTTCCATGGCTATTTTATATTTTCCATAACCTTTTTGGGCTCGCATAACAATATAATTTTCAATATATTGTTCGTCATTAATCCAATTTTGTTTTATACAATATTCAATAATATATTGAATTTCAATTTTTAGTTTGGTTAACTGGTCATGGTATTCTTCATCGGTGTATTGCAGTTTTTTTATGAAAAAAGAGGCTATTTTTTGGCTTAGCTCATAAGAAGAATGGTTGCGCTGTGCAAGTAATTGCACAGCTTTATTGAGCATTGATTTGTTCAGTTTTGTTTCCATTATTCAACGCTTTCGCTTTCTGATGATATAGCTTGGTCATCAGATGTAAAAACAGCAGGGCTATTTAATAATAATTCGCGTATTTTAGTTTCAAGTTCTGAAGCGATCTCAGGGTGTTCTTGTAAAAACTTAATTGAATTAGCTTTACCTTGACCCACTTTCTCGCCATTGTAGCTATACCACGCTCCTGCTTTATCGACTAACTTATGCTTAACGCCTAAATCAATTAACTCGCCTTCTTTCGAAATACCACAACCATAAAGAATTTGGAATTCAGCTTGTCTAAAAGGGGCTGCCACTTTGTTTTTAACCACTTTTACTCGAGTATCACTACCAATAACATCTTCACCTTCTTTTACAGAACCAGTACGGCGGATATCTAAACGTACTGATGCATAGAATTTCAGTGCATTACCTCCAGTTGTCGTTTCTGGACTACCAAACATAACACCAATTTTCATACGGATCTGGTTAATAAAGACAACTAAACAATTGGCATTTTTAATATTCGCAGTTAGTTTTCGCAATGCTTGTGACATTAAACGAGCTTGTAATCCCATATGAGAATCGCCCATTTCACCTTCAATTTCTGCTTTTGGTGTTAATGCAGCTACTGAGTCAACAATAATAACATCAACAGCACCAGAACGAACTAAAGCATCACAAATTTCGAGTGCTTGCTCTCCTGTATCGGGTTGAGAAACGAGTAAATCATCGACTTGTACCCCTAATTTTGCAGCATAAATAGGATCCAGCGCATGTTCAGCATCAATAAATGCACAGGTTTTACCCTCTTTTTGTGCTTGAGCTATCACAGATAAAGTTAGCGTTGTTTTACCAGATGATTCAGGGCCAAAAATTTCAACAATTCTACCCATTGGTAGGCCACCGATACCTAATGCAATATCGAGCCCTAAAGAACCAGTAGATACCGCATCCACATCCAACGTTTGGGTATCGCCTAAACGCATAATTGAACCTTTACCAAATTGTTTTTCGATTTGACTTAATGCTGCTGAAAGTGCGCGTTGTTTGTTTTCGTTCATATTATAAAATTCCAATGAGTTAGGATATGGCTATATATTATACTGTATTGTTATACAGTATCAAGTTTTTTTTATATATAGAAATTATTTAGTTAATCATGAGAACTTCTTCACAATTTTTTTATAAATAATTCATTTGATGTCATAATTGAAACTAACAAATGGTGATGAAATATTGAGATTCAAGATTAAATTTATTGAATTAGGCGGTTAATTTTACGATATATACTATTTGAACAATTTTAAACGCATAGTGGTTGCTTAAATGCACATAAAAGGCGTAAATTATTTCATCATCCAATTTAATTAATTTAATTTGCTAATGCTTTCATAACAAAATACCATTTGATATCATTAGCGGTGCAGAGGGTTTAATCCACTTTATTTACGAAAGTAATTATTCCACAGCCAATAATTTAAAATAATTCACTAGCTTTTATACTTAAACGTTATATCGATTTAAAATATTTTACAGGTTAAAAATAAATATCGAATAAAGGAAAATAATGACCATTGATAAACAACATTATGTTTTATGCTCACACTGTGATTTGGTCATAGAATTATCTAATATTGAGGTAGGGCATAAAGCTGTTTGCCCTCGTTGTAATACCACGTTGGCTAAAAATAATAGCAACATGAAATTTAATGCAACTATGTATGCAGCCTGTTCATTAATTATGATTATTGTAGGATGTGGCTTTCTTTTTATTGATATTCGTATTGTGGGTAATTTTATTGGTATTAGCTTATTAGATATTCCTAAAACCCTTTTTTTTGATAAATATCATTATATTTCAGCACTTTTTATCTTATTTGTTTTACTCTTTCCTATATTAAATTTATCAATTATTATTTTGCTTTGTTCAAAATTAACATTAACAAAATATCGTAAACGCGATCTACTTATTGTTCATGAAAAGTTTCAACACTGGTGTATGCCTGAAATATTTCTTACTGGAATTTTAGTGAGTTTTGTTAAACTCATGAGTTATGGCAGTATTGGCGTTACGAGTACATTTTGGGCATTTTGCCTGTTTGTCTTTTTTTATATAAAGTCTTTAGTGATTTTTTCTCCGGAAACCATTTGGAATGAAATTCATCGTAATAATTTTGTTCAAGGTATATTACAAGCTGGTGAAACGGGAATTTGTCAAAATTTGAAATTATGCAGTTGCTGTGAGGCGATATTACCTGAGCATTATATAAAATGTCCTCGATGCAAACAAAAAAGCAAAATCAGAGAACGTGATAAGATACAATGGACTATTGCTTTATTGGTTACTTCATTGATTCTTTACATTCCTGCTAATTTATTTGGCATTATGATAACTGTTGTATTTGGTTCGCCATCAAGTTCAACAATTATGGATGGTGTCATTTATATGTGGCAAGCAGGTGATGTGCCTGTTGCACTTGTTATTTTTATTGCCAGTGTCGCTATTCCCATCTTAAAAATTATTTCGCTAAGTTGGCTTTGTTATTTTGCACTAGCTGTAAAACGAAAAAATAATCATAATTGCTTGAAAATGAAAAAATTATATACAGCAGTTGAATTTATTGGTAAATGGTCAATGATAGATATATTTGTGGTTTCTGTTATTTGTTCTTTAGTTAGAAATCAGCAAATGATGGGCGTTTATCCTGATATTGGCGTTACATTTTTTGCAACTGTTGTGATTATTACAATGATTGCATCACAAAAATTTGATCCTCGTTTAATTTGGGATCTACCGCAAAATAAAAAATAGATTAATAGGAACAATATGACAACATCAAGTAAATTAGCAAAAATAATTAAAATTAGAGCTATTTCAGCAATATGGATCATCCCCATTGTTACTGCAATTGTTGGTCTTTGGATAATCTATGCGCATTTGGCTGATAGAGGAACATCGTTTACATTGCTTGCAAAAGATGCCAATGGTATTGTTGCTGGGAAAACGGTTATTAAAAACCGTAGCGTTGATGTCGGTATCGTCGATGAAGTAACTCTATCTGACGACTACACGCAAGTAGTAATAAAAGGGCGTATTTATAATGATATGGATCCGCTACTAAAAAATGACTCTATTTTTTGGGTTGTGAAGCCAGAAATTGGTCGAGATGGCATAACTGGACTTGGCACGATTTTATCGGGTGTTTATATAGAACTCGTTGCTGGAAATGATACCCACAGTTTTCAACATAAACCTTTTGTCCTGTCTGATGCGCCTCCGTTGTCCGATCCAAGCATTAAAGGAATTCGTCTAAGTTTAGAAAGCGATCAAAATGGGGTAATTCCTAGAGGCGCGTCTGTCATGTTTCATGGTTATCGTGTAGGTAATGTTGAAACGTCAGAATTTGATGTTGAATCACGTAAAATGAAGTACCAAATTTTTATTACCAAACCTTACGATGTACTAGTAACACAAAATGTCCGATTCTGGAAAGAAGGCGGAATTAACTTAACCCTCTCATCTCGAGGCGCTAGCTTAGATGTCCCTTCTTTAGATGTCTTAATGTCTGGTGGAATCAGTTTTGATTTGCCTGAAGGTTCAAAATTAGGTGCGCCAGCTGAACAAAATTCAGTTTATACATTATACGAAGACAAAAAATCTATCCAAGACTCACAATATACTGAATACAAAGAATTTCTTATTATGCTTTCTGATTCTATTTCTGGCTTATCAGAAGGGGTACCTGTTGAATATCACGGAATTAGGTTAGGAACAGTTTCGAAAGTGCCATTTTATACCGCTGAAATGTTAAAACAATCATCGATTTTAAATAAAAGAGTTCCGATATTAATTAGAATTGAACCCGATCGTTTATCAGAACTTGTTGATGAAAAAATTGACATTGCGGCATTGATCATCAGAGAACAACAAAATGGCTTAAGAGCTTCATTAAAAACTTCCAACATGTTCACAGGCGCATTATATATAGATCTTGATTTTTACCCTGACTTAAAAAATAAATATGATCCAAAATTAGCGCAACAGTTTGGTTACGATACCATTGAAACAACGTCGACAGGAATTGCACAAATTCAAGCAAAAATTATTCAGCTATTAGATAATTTTAATAACTTACCACTGAATAACACCGTATCTCAGTTTAATAAATCATTGGCTACCAGTGAAAAACTAATGAATTCATTAAATCGAATTATGGCGAGTAAAGAAATGCAGAATATGCCAAAAGATCTGCAAAAAACATTACGTTCATTAAATGAAACAATGAAAGGACTACAACCAGGATCTGAACTGAATAATCAAATGAAAGAAAGCTTACAAAAAGTTCAACAAATGATGGATGAACTTACCCCGTTACTTAATACGCTCAATAATAAAAGTAACGCACTGATTTTTTCTGCTCCGACGAAAAAGGATCAAGAGCCTAAAGCAAAAGGTAAAAAATAATGAACAAAATAGATAAAAAGTTACTTATAGTCATATTTATGCCATTGTTTGCTATATTAGTGGGTTGCTCGGCTGGCAGCCCAAGTAAAAGTTATTTTCAGCTAACAAGTAATCCACTCAGCCCAGTGTCAAAAAATATGAAAATCACTAATCATTTTATTTGGATTGAATCGGTTGATGTGGCAAGCTTTTTAAATAACCCAGGTATTGTATTGCAAACAGACGATATCAAATATGAAACGGCAGCGAATCATCTATGGGCATCAACTTTATCTCAACAACTTGAAGAGCGATTAACGCAAGATTTAACCGCTTTGTTGCCTAATTATGTTGTATCTAGCCGATCAATTACAACACCAATACTAACGGTAAAATTATTTATAGATAGCTTTCATGGCAGTTATACGGGGGATGCGATAATTAAAGGCCGATGGGTTGTTACTGACCGTAAAAATAATATTGAAACCAAACCATTTGAGCGCCATGTTCCTTTAGCAACCAATGGCTATGATGCTTTAGTTAAAGCGCTATCAAAAGGATGGCATGATGAGGAGTTAGACTTTGCAAACTCAATAAAGCATTAGTGTTTACACTGACATTCCGTTAGCGTGCTGACGGAATGTCTAAACTTAAATGGCAATAGATCTTAGTGACAGTTTGAACTGGCTAAAAACCTTATCATCAATTTCCACCCATTTGCGAACACTATTGATAAAAGCAATTTTATCAGCATTTAAAAGATCATCTTTTACAATTGTTTTTTCTAACAACTGATTGTGATCCAAATAAAATTGCCGCATGGTACCAGCAAGTAATCCCGATTCTTTTTTAGGCGTAAACCATTGACCATTAAATCGCAATGCAAGATTTCCATTGACAAATTCAGTTACTTCATTGTGTTGATTAAAATTAATATACTCTTTCCCAACCGCTAAATCTGGAAAGTGCTCACGATTTGATGTCTTATGATACAAATACACATTTTGAGTATGAACACACTGTGGTGCTAATCGGATTTCATTAATGCTCATCGGCGTATTAATGATATCTTTACTAATCGTGCAATACCCATCTTTTTGCTGTAAAATTCTCACTTTATAAAGATTGTTAGGCATTGAATTTGCTAACTTAATAAGTTGTAACTTAATTACGTGAATGTCACAGTTAAAATCAAAATAATCAGCTGATTGGGCAAGCCTGCTTAAGTGTTCATTCAATAAAAAGAATTGCCCTTTATCTAGCAATAACGATTCAATGATATATTTTGGAGTAGAAGTAGTACGATGCAAAATGGCTGTTTTCGCTAAGATCTCGTTATACTCGTCTTGTGATGTTGAATCCCACGTGATACCCCCACCAACGCCATAGTACATCTGTTGATTATGCACAGTTAGGGTACGAATTGGAATATTAAATATGGCTTTATTCATATACGGCTCAATATAACCAATTGTTCCGCAGTAAATGCCACGAGGTGTATTTTCACTGTCTGCAATAATTTGCATAGTACTGGTTTTTGGTGCGCCAGTAATTGAACCACAAGGGAATAGCGCCTGAAAAATTTGATATAAATTGGCATCGTCTTTCAATTCACCTTGAATCGTTGACGTCAACTGCCAAACAGTGGGATATTTTTCAGCCTCAAACAATTGAGGCACTGTGACAGAGCCAGGCTTTGCAATTCTACTTAGATCATTACGCAATAAATCAACAATCATCATATTTTCGGCTTGATTTTTTTCTGAAAATAATAAATCTAATTGCTGTTTATCTTGCTGGTTATTTAAGCCACGCCCTGTTGTTCCTTTCATTGGCTTTGTGGTAATAATATTATTGTCTAACTTGAAAAATAATTCTGGCGAAATTGATAAAATATAATAATCGTCAAACTCAAGATAAGCACAATAATCTGCCTGATTATTTTTTTGTAGAAAGTGGTAATAATCAATAGCGCTTTCATTAAAGGGTGCAGTAAATTGAATAGTGTAATTAGTCTGGTAAGTATTGCCTAATTCAATTTGTGATTTAATATAAGCTATTTTTTGCTGATATTCATCAAATGCGGTGCCACTGATTAAATCAAAATTTGGGGGTGTATAATCACTGATTTCTGGTTGCTTAAGGACAGTAACATCATCAAAAATACCAAATAAAAGAAGGGGTAAATCTTGATTAAAATCATGACTATTTTTGGTTTGGTTTGCACTATTTAATCCCATTGCACTTTCATAGGCAAGGTAACCAACAGCAAAATAACCTTGTTGAGTAAACTTTTCAACCTCATCAAGTTGTTGCTTAATTGAAGAACAATCATGTGACACTAACACTTTGATAGGATTACAAAAATATTTACGCTCACCTTCAAAATCGATATAAATTTTCATTTTAAATATTACTTATGGGCAAAATTATTAATCATTTGTAAACCGGATTCGGTTTTAATGGCTTCAGGATGAAATTGGACGGATTCAATGGGTAATGTTTTGTGGCGCAATCCCATAATCAACCCATCATGATTTCTCGCCGTTACAACTAACTGCGGATCTTCTGGTAAAAAACTATCACAAACAATCAATGAATGATAGCGAACAACCGAAAGCGGGGATTGAATTCCTTTGAATATCCCTAGGCCATCATGAGTTATTTCATCAATTTTACCATGCATAGGTATTGGCGCTTTAATAATGCGGTGACCATAATATTGAGCTATCGCTTGATGTCCTAAACAAATTCCCAGTATCGGGCAAATATGAGAAAACTCAGCAATAACTGCAAGTGATATTCCTGCATTAATTGGTGCGCCAGGACCCGGGGAAATAATAATTTTAGAAATGGTAAGCGCTTTTACTTGTTCAATTGTCATTTCATCATTTTTAATGACTTTAACTTTTGCGCCAACTTGGCACAGATAATTGTGAATATTAAATGTAAAAGAATCATAATTATCTATTAATAATATCAAAATATAACCCACTAATTATAAAGCATATTGGTTTAAAAACTGGAACGGGTAGCCGTTAAAATTCAGTCATAAAAGATCCTATTATATCGCTAACGTGCTTAAAAGAAGAGACGATTACTAATTTTACCACCTTTATCTTTCGGTGTTTTATACATAAACATAATATTTCCTGAAATGTTTTAACAAAAAGCCATTTTTTTTGTGATAAATTTCACAAAAAATATACAAATCTACTTGTATGGTAGTATTTGTGGTGATATTTTTATGTCATAGAATTATAAACGAGGTCTTAAATGAAAATTGTTAAAGCAGAAGTTTTTGTATGCAGCCCAGGAAGAAATTTTGTTACATTAAAAATAACAACCGATGAAGGCGTTTATGGTGTTGGTGATGCCACACTTAATGGACGTGAATTAGCCGTAGCATCTTATCTTAAAGATCACCTTTGCCCACAACTTATTGGGCGAGATCCACATCAAATCGAAGATATCTTTCAATATTTTTATAAAGGCGCTTATTGGCGCCGTGGGCCAGTAACGATGTCCGCTATTTCGGCAATAGATATGGCGCTTTGGGATATTAAAGGTAAATTGGCAAATATGCCACTTTACCAATTATTAGGTGGCGCATCTCGTACTGGTGTAATGGTTTATTGCCATACTACAGGCACAAGTATTGATGAAGCATTAGATGATTATGCTAAACATCAAGAAATGGGTTTCAAAGCGATTCGTGTTCAATGTGGTATACCGGGTATGAAAACGACTTATGGCCAAAGTAAAGGAAAAAACCTAGCTTACGAACCCGCAACACGTGGAAACTACCCAGAAGAACAGTGCTGGGCAACAGAAAAATATCTTGATTTTATGCCTAAACTATTTGAAGCCGTACGGAGTAAATTTGGTTTTAATGAGCATTTACTACATGACATGCATCATCGCCTAACTCCTATTGAAGCAGCTCGTTTTGGAAAAAGTATCGAAGATTACCGCCTATTTTGGATGGAAGATCCAACCCCTGCCGAAAACCAAGAATGCTTCCGTTTAATTCGTCAACATACTGTCACACCCATTGCGGTCGGTGAAGTATTTAACAGCATATGGGATTGTAAGCAACTTATACAAGAACAATTAATTGATTACATTCGAACCACAATTACTCATGCTGGCGGTATTACTCATATGCGCCGTATTGCTGATTTTGCCGCGCTTTATCAAGTAAGAACAGGATCTCACGGACCGTCTGATTTATCACCAATTTGTCATGCGGCAGCACTACATTTTGATCTGTGGGTACCTAACTTTGGAGTACAAGAATTTATGGGCTATTCAGAGCAAATGTTAGAGGTATTTTCGCCAAATTGGACCTTTAATGATGGCTATATGCACCCAAGTGACAAACCAGGATTGGGCATTGATTTTGATGAAAAGCTTGCCGAAAAATACCCTTACAACCCAGCTTATTTACCAATTGCACGCTTAGAAGATGGTACTTTGTGGAATTGGTAACTAATGAGCTTATTCAGCAAAACTATAGTTTAAATTTACGTTAAACATATAAAAATTATATGTTTAACGATTGGAGGGATGATATGTGTTTTATTCATGAAAATTTCATTTTAAACAATAAGGTAGCACAAGATCTTTATCATAATTACGCTTCTAAAATGCCAATAATTGACTATCATTGCCATTTAGAGCCAAAGGATATTGCTGAAAATAAAAGATTCGAAACAATATATGATTTGTGGCTAGCAGGTGATCATTATAAATGGCGACAAATGCGTGCTAATGGAGTAGAAGAAAAATATATAACAGGTGATGCAGCACCGATTGAAAAATTTAAAGCATGGTGTGAAACTGTTGAATCATGTATAGGTAATCCTTTATATCACTGGACACATTTAGAATTAAGAAACTATTTTGGAATTACAGATACATTAGGTATCCACAATTATAAGGATGTATGGGATAAATGTAATAGTTTACTTAAAAAGCCAGAATATAGTGCTCAAGGTTTAATTGGTCGTTCAAATGTGGAAGTAGTTTGTACTACTGATTCTCCTTTGGATAATTTGGAATATCACCGTAAAATTAAAGCACAATCAAATTTTAAAACCAAAGTATTACCGACATTCCGTCCAGATGAGGCTTTAGACTCGGAAGGCGAAGCCTTTAAAATCTTTATAAAAAAATTATCTGAACTTACAAATAAAAATATTACTAATTTTGCTGATTTCTTGTTAGCCATTGAAAATCGAATCGACTTTTTCCACGAGAATGGATGTCGTTTATCAGATCATGGACTAATGAAAATAGAATTTCTTGCCAGTGATACTCAACAACAAGAAGATTTATTCGCAAAAAAATTACAAGGACTAGTTTTAACAGCGAATGAAAAAATTGTTTATTGTAGTGCTGTGCTTACAGCTTTAGCTAAATTTTACGCAACTAGAAATTGGGCAATGCAAATACATTTTGGGGTAATTCGTAATAATAACTCTATTATGTTAAGTAAAACTGGTATTAATACTGGTTTTGATTCAATTTGTGATCAAACGGATTTAGCTATCCACCTTAATGCATTTTTAAATTCATTAAATCAACAAGACGCTTTACCTAAAATTATTATCTACAATTTAGATGCAAGTCTAAATGATGTAGTAGCAACAACAATAGCTAATTTCCAGAAAGCAGGTAGTGTTAAATCAAATATGCAATTTGGCTCTGGTTGGTGGTTTAATGATACTAAAAGAGGCATGTTACGACAATTAACTACTTTAGCCGATCAAGGTTTGCTTATGAACTTTGTCGGTATGTTAACTGATTCCCGTAGTTTTATTTCATATACACGACACGAATATTTTCGCCGAATCCTATGTAACTTAATTGGTCAATGGGTAACTGATGGTGAAATCCCTCACGATAATAAATTGCTAGAAAAATTAATAACAGGAATATGTTATCAAAATGCGAAAAATTATTTTCAATTTTAAGTTGCTATATAAAAAATTATCGTGAAACAGATTTAAACGTAAGGAATTTTAAGATGAATATTGTGGCGCAAAAAAAACGGAAGGTAACAATTCCTGTAGCAATTGGTTATGGATTAATTGATATCATGGGTGGTGGAGCATTTACTATAATAGGTGCATATTTGCTCTTCTTTTATACAACATTTGTTGGGTTAACACCAATTGAAGCAGCCTCGATTGTTGCTATTGCAAGAATTGTTGATGCAATTGTAAGCTTATTTATGGGCAGTTTTACTGATCATTTTTATAAATATAAGTTAGGTCAACAATTTGGTCGTCGGAGATTCTTTTTGTTAATTGGTTCACCATTAATGTTACTTTATATCTTATTATGGATTACTGGTATGAATTATTGGTTTTACCTTACCGTTTATCTAGCTTTTGAAATTGTTGCCGCTGTGGTACTAATTCCTTGGGAAACGCTACCATCAGAAATGACCAAAGATTACAATGATAGAACAAAATTATCCACAGGTAGAATGTTTTTATCTGCAAGTGGTACTTTTTTAGCAACGCTAGTACCCGGTATTTTAATCAAATATTTTGGTGAACATAATGCTTATGCTTATTTTATCAATGGTCTCTTTTTTGCAATTATTTTTGCTGTATGTGTTTTTATTTCTTATAAAGCCACTTGGGAACGTGAATTGACCCCAGAAATGCTAAACTATCAAAAAGAAAAAATTGACCAGAAAACATTTTCTGAAAAAATGATAATGCTAAAAAAATTATTTAAGGAATATTTATCTACTTTTAATATCAAAGCATTTCGCCGACACCTTGCTATATATTTATTTTCATTTACGGCTAAAGATATATTTAATACTGTATTTGTTTTCTTTTGCGTCTATTGTTTATCTGTATCTTCATCATTTGCTTCAGGCTTGTTATCGTTAAGTATTATAGGCTTGCCAATTACTTTGTTAGCTGGTGTCGCAATGGTTAAATATGGACCAAGTAAATTATACCTCTTTTCCTATTCAACAATGATTATTTGTATTTTAGGTTTCTTTATTTTGTATCTATTGAATCCTACTGAAAAAACATGGTGGCTTTATATTTTTGCTATATGCTATCAAGCTGGTAGGTGTGTTTTAGAATTTACTCCATGGAATGTTTTTCCATTCATTCCCGATGTTGATGAAATTTTAACTAAGCAACGCCGAGAAGGATTATATGCTGCGGTTATGACGTTTGGGCGCAAAACAACGGTTGCCATTGCAACATTTTGTGTAGGAATCATTTTGCAAAAAGGTGGTTTTGAACAAGGTACTACAGAACAAAGTGCGCAAGCTATTCATACTATTTCCATATTATTTGTTGGTGGAACTATCGGCTTATTAATTATTGCTCTTATTTTTGCATTAACTTTTAAATTAAATAAACAGACACACGCTATATTAGTGAATGAAATTGATCGCTTAAAAAACAATGGCTCTAAAAATAATGTAACCGAGGAAACACGGAAAGTTGTTGAAAATCTAACTGGACACAAATATGCAGATGTATGGAATAACAGCTAATATATAAATATGAAAGGTATAATAATGAGATTATCAACCCAAACTTTATTACAACTACCTGAAAAGGTAGTTATACCAAGTTATGATAGAAACAATCTTAAAACCAAAATGGTTCATCTTGGATTTGGCGCTTTTCACCGTGCTCACCAAGCTGTGTTTACCGATATTGTAGCAACTAAACATGGTTGTAATTGGGGATATTGTGAAGTTAATTTAATTGGTGGTGAAAAACAAATAGCCGATTTAAAAGAACAAGATTATCTATTTAGTGTTTGTGAAATGTCATATGACAATTGGTCTACTCGTGTTGTTGGCGTTGCTAAAGAAGCATTGCACGCAGATATAGATGGCATTGCCAAGGTATTAGAAGTAATGACACGACCAGAAATAGCAATTGTTTCAATAACAGTCACGGAAAAGGGTTATTGTTATTTACCTTCAACGGCATCAATTGATCTAAATAACCCTCTTATTAAGCACGATATTGAAAATCCGACTAACCCAAAAACACTACCAGGAGTGATTGTTGAAGCATTGCGAATGCGTAAAGAAAAAGGTCTAAAACCGTTTACTGTTATGTCTTGTGATAATATGCCAGAAAACGGCCATGTGACACGAAACGTTGTTTTAGCGCTGGCTAAACAGCGTGATCCAAATTTAGCTAGCTGGATCGATGATCATGTTACCTTTCCATCAACTATGGTTGATCGCATTGTGCCAGCAGTGACGCCAGAAACCATGGAAAAAATAAAAAAACAACTGGGAGGTATCGAAGATCCAGCTGGTGTGGCTGGCGAGCCTTTTAAGCAATGGGTTATTGAAGATAATTTTGTTGCAGGTCGTCCTGATTGGCAAAAAGCTGGCGCTGAACTAGTAACTGATGTATTACCTTATGAAGAAATGAAATTAAGAATGTTAAATGGTAGCCACTCGTTTCTTGCTTATTTAGGATATTTAGCGGGTTATTTACATATTGATGAATGTATGCAAGATCCTAATTATGTTAAAGCTGCAAGGCATTTGATGATAAATGAACAAGCAACAACGCTACGTGTCAAAGGTGTGGATTTACAAGCTTATGCTGATTGTTTACTTGATCGTTATCGTAACACGGGATTAAAACATCGGACTTGGCAAATCGCTATGGATGGCACATTAAAATTACCACAACGGATGCTTGATTCTATTCGTTTTCATTTAAAAAATGGTACACAGTTTGACTGTTTAGCATTAGGTGTAGCTGCTTGGATACGATATGTCAGTGGCGTAGACGATGCAGGTAAGGCAATTGAGGTAAGTGATCCAATGGCTAATAAGTTAAAAGAATTAGTGGCAAATAGCAATGATAATCAAGAGCGAGTAAAATCATTATTGTCATTATCACAAGTATTTGGTGATGATTTACCTAACAATCCATGTTTTGTTGAAAAGGTCATTAAAGCTTATTTGTCTTTACGGGATATTGGCGCTAAACAGTCGGTTAAACAATTAGAAAGAATTTACTAAATCATTACTAACACAACTAACATAATTAATAAGAAAAAAAGTGTAATTGCTCGTAAGAGCAATTACACTTTTCATTTTTCGTTTAGCCCAGATAACTTTTTATTGGTGATTATTGGTAATTGTCTATCAAAAAAGCTTTTCTTCTATTTAAAAATCACCTACTATTCTTGTTTTTATTTTTCTTAACATAAGAATGGTATATGTTTACACCTATCGACTTAAATACTTCTGAACCCGTTAATCAGCAAATCTACCGCAAATTAAGAAAAGCTATTATTACCTGTCAGATATTACCTGGTGTTTTACTCTCAGAAAAAGAAATTTCTAGCCAGTTTAATGTTTCTAGACAGCCAGTTCGAGAAGCATTTATTAAGCTAGCAGAAGCAGGATTGGTTCAAATTTTACCTCAGCGAGGAACTTTTGTAACTAAAATCTCCATTAAGAAAGTCATTGATGGACAATTTATTCGAGATTCGGTTGAGTGTGCAATTATTAGGCGAGCGGCAATAGAAATTAATGACTTGCATATTTTATTGTTGCAAAAAAATCTTGAGGAGCAAAAAGAGGCTAATAAACAAAAAAACATTCATTATTTTCTTGAAAAAGACGATGAATTTCATCAAATTCTAATGAATGTGATAGATTGCCAGTTAGCATGGGAAAGTGTTGAAAATATTAAGGCAATGATGGATAGAGTTAGATTTCTTTCGTTGGAAGAAATTTCGCCACCCGATGATCTTGTTAAACAACATGAAAAAATTCTGATGGCTTTGAAAAAGCATGATCCAGAACTTGCCGCAATTGCTCAGCATGAACATTTATCGGCAATTTTACATACTATCAAAATTATTTCTCAACAAAAAACAGAATGGTTTATTGACTAACCTTTTATCAACAATACCTAATATTACTTATGTATAAATTGTATAACGCTAAGCTAGCGTTTTTAGAAATATTTTTTATGTTTATTTAATTTTACGCAAATAACCTAAAACGCCAACAGCTTCTATTGTCCATATCCCATCTTTAAAAATTAAGGGAAAAGTTGCTCGACTGCTTGCTGTAGGCCCAGCATTTTGCTGAACAATTTCAATTTCGTTGCCCGTTACTTTACTTATAATGGCAACATGCCCATAGCTAGTCCAATTAAGAACAATAATATCGTCAACTTGTGGTTTTGTGGGCGAACCGTTATGAAATTGTAATAAATTGCGTTGGCGATTAATCTTGCCATCGGCAATTTTTGGATCAAAAAAATCCTTTGCATGTCCATAGCTGTTTGGCATTTTGTGATTGAAGCGTTGATAATAATAGCGTTTGATAAATTCAACGCATTGATATTTTAAACCTAAATTATAACCATCTTTAGCAATATTTCTTCCACTTACATTATTGATACTGCTACTATAGTAGACATTTACGCCATTAAATTCATCAATAACGTTGCCTATTTTTTGTTGGTTAATTTCAATATTAGCAAAAACACAGGCACAAAGTGTATAGTAGCTTAATACAGATAATAGCCAAAGTAAGCACATGCTCTTTTTATATTTCAATAGCATTTTATTTCCATTATGTTAATTTTTTATTATTAAATATCGTTACTCATTTTATAAAAATAGATTATAAAATTTATTTTTATATGAAGAATTTAACTAAAATTAAGCTTAAAAGTATAGTATTTGTTGTTGAATGGTGTTTATTTTTTGATAAGTTAGTTGATCGGGATAGGTGATGATATCTCGCAATGATAATCTAAATTAGCGTTTCATGATAAAAATAAATAGATTTGACTTAATAATAAAAGAAAGGAGGGCATGATGATTAAAAAAGTTCAAATAAATGTCAGTGGTCGCGTGCAAGGAGTAGGTTTTCGTTTTTTTACTTATCAACAAGCCACAAAACAAGGTTTAGTTGGCTATGTTCAAAATTTAGATAACGGTGATGTTAAGATTATTGCTCAAGGTGATAACTTACAAATAGCAGAATTAATACAATGGATTGAAAGTGGCGGCCCTGCATCAGCAAGTATTTCACTTGTCAATATAGTTGAATTAAAGCCACAAAACGATTTAACTTCTTTCAATGTCCGATATTAATTTAATAAAAAATAAAGTAAAATAAATAAAATTGTGGGCATTTGAAATAATAATTTCTTATTAATGTGATTAACATATGTTATGAATAAAAAAAATCTGATCTGTTTTTTACTTCTCGTTATTGTTATTGGTGTTTATTACAATTATCAAAAAGGAGATGAGGCAATAAGCCAATCAGCTAAAAATACATCAGATAAGCCGATTTATCAAAGTGATGACATGTTAACAGATATTTACGACTTATCTGGCGAACTTGTATATAAAATCGAATCAAGTAATGTTAGATATTTTGATGATGCCGGTAAAACAGCATTTGATTTGCCTAATTTGACTCTTTATGATCAAAATCATGTCGCTACATGGCATATAAAAGCGAAGAAAGCAGAGCTGACTAATAATAAACTTCTTTACCTTTATAATGATGTGCAGTTAGATAATTTGACACAAGAAGCCCAATTAAAACAGGTAAAAACAGATAATGCAGTCGTTGATTTAACTTCACAGTTAGTGACATCAAAAGATCCTGTCATTATTAATGGGGTGGGATTTTATTCAACAGGCGTTGGATTAGCTGGGGATTTACATGCAAAAACAGCTAATATACTTGAAAATGTAAAAACATATTATAATACTGAGGCAAAATAAAATATGAGTTCGCTAAAACAAGTTGTTTTTTCATTAATTTTATTGCTACCTATCTCTTTAAGTAGTTTTGCAAATGAATCCGTTACGCAATCAGAAAATCCAAAAATTTTTGCCGATAACAAACCTGTTGCGATTGATGCTGATAATCAGCAGATTGACATTGAAAATAATACGATTACATTTATTGGTAACGTTGTTATTGTTCAAGATGGGTTAACGATAAAAGCTGATAAAGTTGTAATCACTGATATGCAAAACGTAGAAAAACAAAAAATCACGGCTTATGGTAATCCTGTAAGTTATAAGCAAATTTTACCGAAAAAAAATAAGATCGTAACAGGGCAGTCAGCGCAAGTAATTTATAATGTAAAACAAAATAATATTGTGTTACAAGGTAATGCTGAGTTATTTCAACAAGACAATCATATTGTGAGTGAAATGATTATTTATGATGTCAAAAAACAGCAAATATTTGCGCAGCCAGGTAAGAATAGGCGAGTCAAGAGCACTATCATCCCAAACCAAGTTAAAGAGATGAGCAAATAAAATGTCAATGTTAAAAGCGGAAAATCTAGCTAAAGTATACAAAAAACGCCGTGTAGTTGAAGATGTGAGTTTAACCGTTAATTCTGGTGAAATCGTCGGGTTATTAGGACCAAATGGCGCAGGTAAAACCACCACTTTTTACATGGTGGTTGGTATTGTGACCTTAAATGCGGGTAAAATTTATCTTGATGAGCATGATATCAGCATTTTACCTTTACACGAGCGTGCACAAAAAGGCATTGGTTATTTACCACAAGAAGCTTCTATTTTTAGAAAATTGTCTGTTATTGATAACATTATGGCAATTTTAGAAACGCGCACAGATATTGATAAAAATGAAAAAATCGGTCGTGCCGAAGAATTACTCGAAGAGTTCCATATTACGCATATTCGTGACAGCATAGGACAATCTCTCTCTGGTGGAGAAAGACGTCGAGTGGAAATAGCAAGGGCGTTAGCAGCTAATCCTAAATTTATCTTACTTGATGAACCTTTTGCTGGTGTTGATCCAATTTCGGTGATAGATATCAAAAATATTATTAAGCATCTACGTGATCGAGGGTTGGGTGTATTAATAACCGATCATAATGTCCGTGAAACGTTAGATGTTTGCGAACGTGCTTACATTGTTAATAAAGGACATTTAATTGCTGAAGGTTCACCAAATGACATCTTAAGTAACGAATATGTAAAACGCGTTTACTTAGGAAATGAGTTCAGATTATGATGAAAACCAGTTTACAACTGAAAGTCTCTCAACAATTATCCATGACGCCACAATTACAATTGGCGATTAAATTACTACAGTTGTCAACTTTAGAACTCCAACAAGAAATACAAACTGCGCTTGAAAACAATCCATTGCTTGAAGTTGATGATCAATATGACGAAGTGAACGTTAAACAAAACGATGAAACAGAAAATATTGATACGCGTGAGGCTTTAGATAGCAAAGAGATTCCCGATGATATTCCACTGGATGCATCTTTAGATGATATTTATAGTGCAGGAACTCCATCTGGAACTAACTCAGATTATCGTAATGATGAATTGCCTATCTATCAAGGTGAAACTCACGAAACATTACATGATTATCTAGAATGGCAACTTGAACTAACACCCTTTAGCGATACTGATAGGGCGATAGCGGTATCTATTATTGAAGCTATAGATGAGAGAGGCTATTTAACAGTTTCAACAGAAGAAATACTTGAAGAGCAAGGTAATGATGAAATTGAAATTGCCGAAGTTGAAGCAGTATTGAAACGAATATGGAATTTTGATCCCATTGGTGTTGGTGCAAGAACATTGCAGGAGTGTTTGTTTATTCAAACTCAACATTTAGTGTCGCCACCACTTGTTAAATTAATTATTGATAATTATTTAGATTTATTAGCAAATCGTGATTATAGAACATTAAAAAAAGTATTAAATGCTAACGATGAGCAGTTAAAAGAGGCCGTCGATTTTATACAACACTTACAGCCCTATCCCGGTGATTTTATTAATATGTCTGCGCCAGATTATGTGATACCTGATGTTTTAGTAAAAAAAGTAAATGGAAGCTGGGTTGTTGATTTGAATAATGACATAATGCCGATCCTACGCATAAATCAGCAATATGCGGCGATGGAAAAGACAGTAAGCGAAAGCGATAGCCAATATATCCGATCACATTTGCAAAATGCGAATTGGTTTATTAAAAGTATTGAAAATCGCAATGAAACTTTACTTAAAGTAAGTCAATTTATTGTAGAACATCAGCGGGAGTTTTTCGAACTTGGCACAGAATATATGAGGCCAATGATTTTATCTGATGTTGCAACTGCAATTGAAATGCATGAGTCAACGGTTTCTCGAGTGACAACTCAAAAATATTTACAATGCCCGACGGGCATATTTGAATTAAAATTCTTTTTTTCTAGCCATGTAAACACACAGTCAGGCGGTGAAGCCTCGTCGACGGCTATTCGTGCTTTAATTAAAAAATATATATCAGCAGAAGATAGTAAAAAGCCACTGAGTGATAGCAAATTAGTTTCGTTACTTGAAGAACAAGGTATTATAATTGCCCGTCGAACCGTAGCAAAATACCGTGAAGCTTTATCAATTCCACCATCAAGCCAACGTAAACAGCTTTAAATTTAAAACTGTTTATGACAACGAATCTTTTTAAATGACTTTTTCAGTTTCAATAATCATCATATCCGTAGTAAAAGAACCATCTATTTGAAGTTCAAAATAATTTTTTGTATCGTCGGCTGCCGTTTCTTGGTAAATTCGTATTGCCTCAATTAACTGTTCAGGAGTACGCATTCGTTTAACCCATGTATCAAAAGAGAGTGTTAAACGATGACGGACAATCTTATTAATGACAAAACCAGCTTCAGTCAAAAAAGTTGACCATTCGCCAGGTGTATAATCACGAACGTGTGATGTGTCACGCAGGGATTCAACAGTTTGTAGCCAAATATCTAATACAGGGTGACCAGGTGAAACAACATCCATAATAATTAATTTACCGCCTGATTTAGTTATGCGATATATTTCTCGAATACTTTTACCAACATCATGCCAATGATGAGCTGAATAACGGCTGACAACAATATCAAATTGATTATCAGCAAAAGGTGGATATTCAGCATAACCTTGCTTAACGGTTATATTTTGTAAACTGCGCTTTTTTGCTGTTTGCGCTACAACCGATAACATTTCATTTGAAAGATCATAGGCTGTAACATGTTTAACATATTTTGCCGCAATAAAACTGACATGACCTGCGCCACATCCAATATCAAGTAGGTTTGCCTCGGGATGCGATATAAGTAGGTTAGATAAATATTCAAGATCAGCTCCTTGAGCATGTACTTTACTGGTTAAATAGGCATTAGCTTGTTCGCCAAACTGCTGTTTTACATTGTCATGATGTGTTGCCATTGTCGATTCTCATTATTGGGCGCAAATAAGCGCCCAAAAGTTAAAGTTAAGCTAAAAATGAAGGGATTTTCTGTTCAAAGTCGCTAATCGCATCTTCATGTTGCAAGGTTAAACCAATATTATCTAACCCATTTAGTAAACAGTGACGTTTAAAGGCATCGATTTTAAATGGATATTGCTTGTTTCCAGCAGTGACGATCTCATTGACTAAATCAATGGTAAATTCAATACCTTCATTGGCTTCAACAATTTTAAATAGTTCATCGACATCGGCTTCAGATAAATTAACCAATAATAACTGATTGTTAAATGAGTTATTATAAAAGATATCGGCAAAGCTTGAGCCTATAATGGCTTTAAATCCATAATCGGCAAGCGCCCATGGCGCATGTTCACGAGAAGAACCACAACCGAAATTTTCTCGCGCCAATAAAATGCTGGCGCCTTTATAGCGGGGTTTATTCAAGACAAATTCAGGGTTAGGCTGCTCGCCAGCGTCATCTAAAAAGCGCCATTCATGAAAGGCATGTTTACCAAATCCAGTACGTGTTACTTTTTGTAAAAACTGCTTTGGAATGATTGCATCTGTATCAACATTAGCTGCGTCCAAAGGAACAACTAATCCGGTATGTTTTGTAAATTTAGCCATGACAAGCCTCCTTAAAACGGTTTGCGAATATCAGTAAAATGACCAGTAATAGCCGCGGCAGCTGCCATAGCAGGACTAACTAAATGTGTTCTGGCATCCCGCCCTTGGCGCCCTTCAAAATTACGATTACTAGTTGATGCGCAGCGATCCCCTGGTGCTAATTTATCGTCATTCATTGCAAGACACATAGAGCAACCTGGTAAGCGCCATTCAAATCCTGCATCAATAAAAATCTTATCTAACCCTTCGGCTTCAGCTTGTTCTTTCACTGGTCCTGAACCAGGTACAACTAATGCTTGTACACCTTCAGCAACTTTACGGCCTGTGGCAATTTGCGCAGCAGCTCGTAAATCTTCTATACGTGAGTTTGTACAAGAACCAATAAACACTTTATTGATTTTAATATCTGTCATTTTGGTGCCAGCGGTTAATCCCATATAAGCTAATGCACGCTCGGCAGAATGTTTTTCAATAGGATCAGCAAAATGATCAGGGTTCGGTACTGTTGCATCAATTGAAGTTACTTGACCTGGGTTAGTTCCCCAAGTGACTTGTGGTGCGATATCTTTGCCTTCTAACGTCACAACGGTATCAAAATGTGCACCTTCGTCGGTTTTTAGTGTTTTCCAATAAGCAACCGCTTTGTCGAAGTCTTCACCTTTTGGTGAAAATTGACGATCTTTTAAGTACTCAAACGTGACTTCATCTGGTGCAATTATGCCAGCTTTAGCACCCATTTCGATTGCCATATTGCATAATGTCATGCGACCTTCCATTGATAATGCTTTAATCGCATCTCCACAAAATTCAACCACATGCCCTGTACCACCAGCGCTAGTGGTTTTGCCAATAATCGCTAAGATAATATCTTTGGCGGTGATTCCGTCAGCAACTTGACCTTTGACTTCGATTTTCATGGTTTTAGCTCTGCCTTGTTTTAAGGTTTGAGTGGCTAACACATGTTCAACTTCGGAAGTACCAATGCCAAAAGCTAATGCACCAAAGGCACCATGGGTTGCGGTATGTGAATCGCCACAAACGATTGTCATACCCGGTAATGTCATTCCTTGTTCTGGTCCAACTACATGGACAATACCACGTAATGGGCTTTGTAAATCATATAACGAAACACCAAACTCTTTGGCGTTTTTTGCCAGTTCAGTTAATTGAATGCGCGCCATTTCGCTACAAGCATTTAAATCATTACTTTTGGTTGAAGTATTATGATCCATCGTCGCAAAAGTTTTATGAGGCTGACGAACTTTACGATTCATGGCACGCAAACCATCAAAGGCTTGTGGAGAGGTGACTTCATGAACTAAATGACGATCAATATATAATATGGGTGTTTCGTTTGGTGCTTCATAAACGACGTGTGCATCATATAATTTTTGATACAGTGTTTTTGACATTGCATATTCCTTATTATTTTTACAACTTAACTGCGTTGGGTTTTAGACATAATTTTATGAATACTAAGCTTAATTAGTCGCATTTAAGAGGGATACAAGTAGTTGTTTATTCTGCCTACTTGGCTTATCCCTAAGTGATACAATAAATAACATCAATCTGATTAAATGAGCTTACAAATTATGTCTCCCATTTCGTCAGTTGAAATCGGTTGTTCTTTTTGGGCTAAATCAATAGTACGGTAGCCTTGCTCTAGTGCTTTATTTACTGCGGTTTCGATAGCTGATGCAATATCATCACGTTTGAAACTGTAACGAACTAATAAAGCCAATGACAAGATTTGTGCAGCTGGATTGGCTATGTTTTTACCCGCAATATCTGGCGCACTACCACCTGCTGGCTCATATAGTCCAAAACCTTGCTCGTTCAAACTAGCCGACGGTAACATACCCATTGAGCCAGTTATCATAGCGCATTCATCAGACAAGATATCACCAAATAAATTTGAACATAAAATTACGTCAAATTGTGAAGGATCTTTAACTAATTGCATCGTAGCATTATCGATATACATATGCTCAAGTGTAACATCGGGGTAGTTTTTAGCGACTTCGCTAACCACTTCACGCCATAAAATTGAGGTTTGTAGTACATTGGCTTTATCAATTGACGTCACTTTTTTTCGGCGTAAACGTGCGGCTTCAAAACCCATTTTAGCGATTCGTTCAATTTCAAATCGGTGATACACTTCAGTATCAAAAGCCTTTTCTTGAGCACCGCTACCTTCGCGACCTTTTGGCAAACCAAAATAGATACCACCAGTTAATTCGCGCATGCATAAAATATCAAAACCACGCTGGGCAATATCAGCCCGTAATGGGCAAAGATCTTCTAAACCTTGATATAGACGAGCAGGGCGCATATTAGCAAATAATTTGAAATGTTTGCGTAGTGGTAATAACGCACCGCGTTCAGGTTGTTGGTCTGGTGGTAAGTTAGTCCATTTAGGCCCGCCAACAGATCCAAATAAAATCGCATCAGCTTTTTCGCATCCTTCTAGTGTTTCTTTCGGTAATGGACAGCCATGAATATCAATTGCTGCACCACCAACATCATATTCACTGGTCGTAATGGAAAGTTGATATTTTTTGCGGATAACTTCAAGCACTTTATAAGCTTGTTTCATTACTTCTGGACCAATACCATCACCAGGAAGCACTGCAATATGGTAGTTTTGTGACATATTTTATTCCTTTATAATCTCATTTAATTTTCTTATTTTGCTATTAAACGCGCAAAATAAATTATTTTTTAATCTTGGTGTAATTTTTGTTTTTCTTGGGCAACTTGATTTGCTCTATACACATTATTTAATACATTAATTAATGCGAGCGCTGATGAGTGAACAATATCGGTTGCAAGCCCAACACCATGGAATTTACGCCCTTTATAATCAGCAACAATATCCACTTGTCCTAAGGCATTTTCGCCTTGTCCTTTAGACGCTAATTGATATTTGACTATTGAAATAGGTTCACCAGTAATGCGATTTATGGCTTGGTAAACAGCATCAACAGGCCCATTACCCGTTGCTGCATCGGAAAATTTGTTATCTCCAATGATCAAACTAACCGATGCTGTAGATACAACAGTTGATCCAGATTGAACATTGAAGTAATCCAAAACATAATGTTCTTTTTCATCTTTTAGTTGATTGATAAATATTAATGCTTCTAGATCATAATCAAAAACTTGACCTTTTTTATCAGCAAGTTCTAAAAATGCTTCATAGAGTTGATCTAAATTATAATCTTTATCGTGATAACCTAATTCTTCAAGGCGATGTTTAACCGCTGCCCGCCCTGATCGAGATGTTAAATTTAATTGAATTTGATTTAACCCGATTGATTCAGGTGTCATAATTTCGTATGTTTCTCGATTTTTTAGCACACCATCTTGGTGGATCCCTGAGGAGTGGGCAAAAGCATTACTACCAATAACAGCTTTGTTAGCTGGGATTGGTGTATTGGTTATTTGGCTCACTATTTGGCTGGTACGATAAATCTCTTGATGATTAATATTGGTATGAACATTTAATATATTTTGACGGATTTTAATGGCCATGATGACTTCTTCAAGTGCGGTGTTACCCGCACGTTCGCCTAAACCATTCATCGCCCCTTCAATCTGCCTAGCACCTTCTTGAATCGCGCTAATCGAGTTAGCCACCGACATGCCCAAGTCATCATGGCAATGAACAGAGATAATCGCCTGATCAATGTTTGGGACACGTTCAAATAAGGTATGAATAATGCCACCAAATTGATAAGGGACAGTATAACCGACAGTGTCTGGAATATTGATCGTTTTTGCCCCCGCTTTAATTGCTGCTTCAACGATCCTACATAAGTTATCAATTGGGGTACGGCCTGCATCTTCACAAGAAAACTCCACATCATTAGTATAATTACGTGCACGCTTAATACAGTGCACTGCTCGTTCAATGACATCATCAAATGTCATTTTTAATTTATCTTTGACGTGTAAAGTTGATGTTGCCATAAAGGTATGAATACGAAACTCATCAGCATCCTTTAATGCTTCTGCTGCAACATCAATATCTTTATCGACACATCGAGATAAAGCACAAACTCGGCTATCTTTTATTGTTTTAGCAATCGTCTGTACTGATTCAAAATCACCTGGTGATGAAATGGGAAAACCAACTTCCATTACATCAACTCGCATTCTTTCTAACGCTAGCGCAATTTGTAGTTTTTCTTTAACACTCAAACTTGCTTGTAATGCTTGTTCACCATCACGTAGTGTGGTATCAAAAATAATGACATGATCGCTCATTGTTTTTCCTTTTATATATTTTAGCGCTATCTCGGTATTTCAAGTTAAAAAACAAAAAACCCGCACTTTAGCGCGGGTTCTTGTTAATCTGTCGAGTTGTTTAATAAACTATCTTTTTTACTCCACACACAAGCCATCCGCGCAAAATGATGCGAGAAGAAGGCTTAGGAGGAGAGGGTATAATTTAATCAACACATGTATTCCTAAATTTAACTACTTAAAAAGTGAATTGATTATATTTTTACCAAATGATATAAGTTGTGTCAATGATTATTTAAAATAAGGCGTGTTATCAAACGGAATAGAAAAAGGCTTAACAACTACAATCAATTTATTTATTGCATAAATAAGTTGAGCAATTTATGGCTAAGCTTATAATAATGTTATCTTTCTTTTATTGAGGATGAATATTATGAATATAGTTGATATTTCTCAAAAACGTTACACTACCAAACACTATGATCAAACTAAAAAAATTCCAATTGAACAATTTGACCAATTATTAACCGTTTTAAGAAACAGCCCATCATCGGTTAATTCACAGCCATGGCATTTTTATGTTATTGATAACGATGCAGCCAAGAACAAAATCTTACCTGCTATTGCTGAATTTAATAAGCCAAGAATAACAGGCGCCTCCCATACTATTGTTTTTTGTATTAAAACGCCATTAGATGAACCCCATTTGGTCAATTTGTTGAATCAAGAAGATAAAGATGGTCGATATCCATCGGCGGATCTTAAACAAGCACAAGATCAAGGTCGTCGGCACTTTGTAACACTCAATAGCGCGACCATTGAATCACAACAATGTTGGGAAAGTAAACAAGTCTATCTTGCCTTAGGGCAATTACTTTTTGCCGCTGCGGCAATTGGTGTGGATACAACAGCTATTGAAGGGTATGATGCTACTAAAATGGATGAAATTTTAGAGCTTAAAAGTAAAGGGCTTAAAAGTGTCGTGGTAGCAACATTAGGTTATCGAGCCGAAAATGACGGAAATGCTCACCGGCCAAAATCACGCCTACCCAAAGAGCAACTTTTTACTTTTTTGTAAGATAATAAAATAACAAGTTGTACCCTCCGCTTAAAGCTGTAATGAGGGTGGAGGTTCTTTTGCGATTTCTTTGTTTTTATTCTACTTAAATAGAATTAATATACCTGTGATATAAAAATTGTTATTATTTTTAGCTTCTTTATAAATCTTAAAAAAACTATTTTTTGCTTTAAATTATCACTATATTTTGATTATGCTTAATCTCCTATATCATATAAATAGTTATAGATTAGTTTGATTTTTTTAAACGTTTTTTTAAATCTGCTATTGAATTTAGTTAAGCTACTACGTTTAAAGAATCAAACAAAATCAAATGATTTAATCAGTGAAGAAAAATAATGGAATTGCTCACCTAGCCTCACAAACAACACTACCACAACAGCAAAAAAAGCGTTATGCATTACAAGCAATTGCTACTTTATTGTTAGGGATAACGATATCAGATAATGTCATTGCACTAACAGCGTTCGACCATATCGTATTGATGTTTATTCAGGGGGTGAAATTGTAACTAAATATCCTAAAGGCTATAACTCAGCAATATGGAGTGGTGATGGTTATAAGGAGGTTAATCGATTTCGTGTAGGATTTATAGCCGAGTCATTTCGACCTATTACTGGTTTTAAAGGGGGTTAAGTTTGACTTAATAGGTTCAGGAAATGAACAGCCAAAATACCGTTGTAGACACTAGCAATATCAATAATTGGGTAACTTTATCAGGAAACGGAAATAATGCATTGGGGAAAGGTTGTAAAGTTCTTTATGATAGTCGTCTTAAACCGAAGACCCCATTAACCATTAATATGGAATACACAGAAGATAACGGTAACAGTTGGAAAAATATTGGTAAAGTGGCTCTTCCGATACCTAAAAAATGGGCAATTCTTATTGATCATAAAATTGATTATAAAAGTATGGGTTCTGTTGACTTTAGTGGTAGGTAAGTGGCGTTTGATGAATGCCGTAAAGTTATTGATGGTCATGAAACATCAGCAACAACACGAGAACAAGTTAATGATTTTTCTGACGCAGGAAAATCTTGGCGGCAAAAATATCTGTATAGAAGGAATGAATTAATTTACTTGATGCTGATTTACCAGAAGGTACTGTTACACTTCCTACACAAGGGACATATAGACCTTCCCGTGATTTAGGTACATTTCTAGGAGAATGGGGAGCCGCCTCGATATATAGTCAAGGCGGCGGAGATTTTATATGGACATCTGAAATGTACCGAGCCGATAAGCCTTTTTCTATTAATGGATGGGCTCTAAGAGGTCAGATTTATGGTGATGAGTATGACCTCGGTTCTGCTCAGCCCTCTCAAACATTCTGTCGAGGCGAGAATATCCCCTAGAAAATTAATACTAGAATAGTTATTTGTTTAGGTTATATTATTGGGTTATTTATTTTATAACCCTATTATTTGATAGCTTTTCTGCTGATGGTGAGCATTACCTCTAGTTTGAGAATACTCATGGTGTATTGGTGTCTAAAATATATTTATCAATTATAACTTATAGGGAGACTATGTAATAACTTAAAAGCCATATATTGTTAATTGGTACACAATTGCCTTATAAAATAATTTCAAAAAGCCGTAATAGATAATTAATATTGGTATTGATTACGGCTGTATAAAAGTGATCTTTCCTTGTCTGCGGATTTGCAACTGATTTTGATATAACAAGTGAATGGAGGGTGATGTTTACAAATTTTAACAGAAAAGTCTATTCATTTACTTTAAAGTGATTTAATGTTCGTTTATAATCAACTTGATTATATTGTGATAACGTAATTATTTCGAATTTTGAAATCGACAATACTTTAAATTAAAGTATCCACCAAAAGCGATCAATTTGATTAGTGTTAAATTGAATAACCATTTAATTTTATTATAAAAAAATTAAAATTAT
>NZ_LZHO01000023.1:0-59261 GCF_001690895.1 Gilliamella sp. Nev5-1
ATTATTATAAAATATATATTTAAATATAAAGTTTATTTGTTAAACCATTTTTTATAGATAGCATCTAGTTCACCGTTAGCTTTCAGTTTATCTATTGCTTGATCAAATTGGTTAAGTAGCTTTTCGTTACCTTTACGTATCGCAATTCCTAGCCCTTCACCAAAAAAGTTGTGGTCAATAATTTTATCACTTAAAGGAACAATGTCTGCATCTTTACCTAACCATTCACCAGCAACAATTGAACTTGAAACGATTGCATCAATTCGCTTAGCTTTTAAATCTAAAATAGCGTACTGATAGCTGTCATAACTTACCTGTTTTACATCTGGGTACTTTTCATTTAGATATTTTGGATAAGTTGTGCCTTTTTGGATCCCAACACGTTTACCCTTTAATTGTTCAAGATCCGTTAGTGTATCTTTTAATGTAATAAACTGAATTGAGCTGTCATCATAATAAATTTTTGTAAAATCAACTTGTTTTTGTCGTTCTGGCGTAATGTCAATACCCGCTATAGCAGCATCAATTCGACGTGTTTTTAAGCTAGGAATCAGGCCATCAAATGATTGATTAACCACTTTACAAGATGCTTTTATTTCATCACAAATTTTATTTATGACATCAATATCGAAGCCAATAATTTCATTTTTTTCATTAGTAAATTCAAAAGGCGCATAAGTTGCTTCAGTGCCAATGGTTAAAGTGTCTACAGCTTGAGCTAAAAATGTTGTTCCTGCAAGACAAATGGCTAGTAACGTTTTTTTCATATATCCACCCAATTTTATTTTAATTAATGTGATAAATAAGCTTTAAATTGCTCGGTTTTAGGATGTGCAAAGCATTCAAGTTGCCCTTGCTCAATAATTTTGCCATGCTCCATATAAATGACTTGTGAAGCTACTTTGCGTGCAAAATCGACTTCATGGGTCACAATAATTTGTGTAATACCTGTTTGCGAAAGTTCATTAATAATTTCAGCAATTTGTGATGTGATCGCTGGATCTAATGCGGCTGTTGGTTCATCAAATAATAATATTTGTGGCTCCATCATTAATGCCCTTGCAATAGCCACTCTTTGCTGTTGACCTCCTGATAGATGAAGGGGATAACGCTGAGCCATATTATCAATTTGTAACCGCGCTAAAATTGCCATTGCTTTATCGCTAGCTTCTTTTTTCGATAACTTTAAAACTTGGCAGGGCGCTTCAATCAAATTTTCTAACACCGTTAAATGTGGCCATAAATTGTAATTTTGAAAAACCATGCCGACATTTTTGCGAAGATGTCGAATTGTGGATTCGCTGATTTTTTCGGAAAAATCAAAATGCGATTTGGCAATAGTCATTTTACCTGATGTCGGTATTTCAAGTAAATTGAATACTTTTAATAAAGAGCTTTTACCGGCACCACTTTGACCAAGTAATACAATTGTTTCGCCAAGTGGATAGCTAAGAGAAACATCATTTAAGGCCTGATGTGCACCATAAAAACAGTTAATATGGTTTAATTCAATATTCATTATATATTTTTCTTGACTGTATAATTGATTAAATATTACTTTTTTTTGCATAAAAATGCAATCTAATTTATTGGACAATCTTTTCTTTGCTGTGTTTTTATCCCAAAATAGATGTATTACCTGAATTCTCTTTACAAAAAATTTAGGCTAAATAAAACTAATGACTATTAGTAATGATAGGAATTACTGGACCAAGATATTTAGGTTCTTTATTAAGAATATAGAGATCAATAAAGGCACTGACGCGCGCAAACATTTCACGAATGCGCACTAGTTTCATGCTTGCTGGCGCTGGCACAGCAAAGCATTGCGCTTGAATGTTATGCGCAAGCGCAATAAAAATAGCCCGTTCACAGTGAAATTCTTGCGTAATAATAGTAAAGTCATTGGCATCAAATACTTTATTGGCACGAACTACCGAATCAAATGTTCTAAAGCCTGCATAATCTAAAACAATCGAATCGCTAGGAATGCCTGCTTTTATTAAATCCTTCTTCATGGTGATTGGTTCGTTGTAACTCAAAAGCGCGTTATCGCCACTTAATAATAGATAATCAACTTTATTTTGCCAATATAGATCGATGGCTCCATCAATACGATTTCGATAAAAACCATTTATTCCGCCACCACGAACATATTTTGCTGTACCGAGTACCACACCGATCGCACGGTATGGCAGTTTGTTTTCATCATGGTAAATATAAGGTGCTGTTTTGTAGCTGATCCAATAGTCTAACCCCAATATTGCAGACATTGTAATCAAGCACAATCCAGTAAAATAAGCAATAAGCTTTTTTAAGTTCATGCTATAACCAGTCAAAAATAATTACCATTATTGGAAATAAAAAAGGCGCTGTCAATGATGTCATAATACCGCATAGTACTAAGGATAACGAACTGTAGGCTCCTTCGTTGTAATCTACTTCAATACAACGAGCAGTGCCAACAGCATGCGACACAGCACCAATAGATAAACCTCTAGCTGAGGCTGATTTTATTTTAAATAAATTTAATATTTGATGCCCAAATATGCCACCTAATGTGCCAACAAGTATTACACATAATGCTGCAATAGACGGAATTCCTCCCTGATTGCTGGCAATAGTCACTGCAATTGCCGTTGTAACTGATTTTGGTAAAACCGATGCGGCTATTTCACCATTACCACCTAACCAAAATGTAATACAAACACCTGTTATCATTGAAGCGATTGATGCGGTAAAAGTAATAAGCATTATCGATTTCCAACGTGCTTTGATTTGTGGAATTAATTCATACAAAGGGTAGGCTAAAGCAACTACGGAGTAAGGTAATAAGTCATTAATAATTTGTATGTTACTAACATATTCTACATAACTTGTGTTGGTTATTAGTAAAATTGGAATTAACACAATGACTGAAATCACTAAAGGGTTGAATAGCGGATTTTTTAGTTTAAATGCAGCCCGACGAACAATGAGAAAAACGCCAAGCGTTAAAGGCAACATCCATATCATGGTTGATTTTCCTTTTTTTGGGGTTCAACAATTGAGTTCTTAGTTGGTAAGCGATGGCAATGTTCAGTTAAAAATGCAGTTAGTAGCAGTACGATGAGTGATCCTCCTACACTACTAAATATTATAGGTATCCAGTTTTGCAATAAGAGTGAATAATTATCCATTATTCCCATAGCTGCGGGAATAAAAAGTAATGTCATGTAGCGCATGAAAAGGTTACAACTATTTTTAACCCAACAAGTAGGAATAAGTTGAAAAGCAAGTAAGAAAAATAGAATCAACAAACCGATAATACTACCAGGGATCATTATCGGTAATATTTTAGAAATAATGTTTCCCACCCATAAGCAAATAGTCAGTATAATCAACCCTCGGCTATAACTGAACAGTGTATAGTACAAAGAATAAAGCCGATGTCTTATTGTGGCGTGCTTCGCTAAAAAATGTTTCATAACGTGAATGCTATTAATCTTAATTTTTAATTATGACTATATGCCTGTAGTTAGCGTTGACATAAATCGAATAAAGCATATCATACGCCCGTCAAATCTAATTATCCAACTAAATAATGACAATAGTGATAAAGTTGTTTTAGTATTAAAAGTTTTTCCGGCTGTTCTATATAAGTTTCCGCAAGCTGTTCTAAGGTTAGTAAGTAATCTTGAATTTTTTGGATATTAAATTTATCGCGGCAATAATCCTTCCAAATAACCTGTTCATGCTCTGTTAGTATTTCTGGGTAATTGCGTGCTTTATATCTAAAAAATAGCGTTGCTAAGCGAGGATCATCAAATGTGAATGATAAGCTGTCTAATAAATGTGGCGGAGTTGTTCGAATAGTTTCACAGCGTAATTTGTCTTGGCTATTTAAAAAACCACTATATATTTGACCATCAACATCAGAACTAATCGAAAAATGATTATCTATTGCAAATAATTCTCTCATTTTATCTTGCAATATTGTTTGATTTTGCAATAGCCGTTGTTGATTGATTAAACATTGTTCTATATCAATATCAAACCTTGTTGCGTTTTCGGGTAATAGTGTTTTTAACGGAGCAACAATAGGGCATTTGTTTATATGAATTAACTTTAAAGGAATTCGTGATTCATTAAGTTCAAGATCTTCTGTTTTTGTATAAAGTTTTTCTTTAATTTTTTCTGCTGGTAAATCAATAATTGAGTTAATATCTCCAGTTAAATCACAAACAATAACGGCATTATTTTGTAACGGATGCCAAGCAATAGGGCAAACTAATGATAGATTGCCTCGATGGCTACCTAGCATGCCCGATATATGAACAATAGGATTCATATTAATTACATCAATAAGCTCAGCAACTTTATTTTTGTTGCGTAATGTAAAAAAGTAATTGAAAAGTTTAGGTTGTTTTGTTTTTATTAATTTTGCCATGGCAATTGTTGCATACACATCAGACATTGCATCATGTGCATGCTCATGTTCAATATGATTCGCTTTTGTTAAATGCTCCAAACGAAAGCTAGGTAATCCCGCATCATTAATCGGCCAGTTGATACCTTCAGGTCTTAGCGCATAACACGCTCGAACAACATCAAGAAGATCCCATCTTGAATTACCATTTTGCCAACTATAAGAATAGGGATCGTAAAAATTGCGATATAAAATATTACGCGTTACTTCATCGTCAAAACGAATATTGTTATAGCCTAAAATACAGGTATTGGGGTGGCAAAAAGCGTGATGAATTAGTCGGGTAAATTCTGCTTCACAAATACCTTCTTGATTGGCTTTTTGAGGTGTAATTCCAGTGATGAGTACAGCTTCTGGACTAGGTAGATAATCTTGTGTTTGACGGCAATATATCACTAGTGGGTCTTCAATAATATTAAAATCCGCATCAGTACGAACTCCAGCAAATTGAGCAGGGCGGTCTAATGCTGGATGAATTCCAAATGTTTCATAATCATGAAAGTAAAAAGTTGGCTGTTCTAGGTTGTTTTTCATGGTGCTTTTTTGTTTAGTATCGTTTTTTATTTAAATTTAATTAAATTGATATTTGTTCATTTTTGTTTTAGTTATTTACGTGTCTTGATTTGTTCACATTGCAAATGTGCACCGATTGAGTACATAACTATTTTTTTATATATGTACAGAATGTAAAAAATGGCGCTAAGTGATAGCAAATCAATATTAAATAAACCTTATACAGGGTTGTTTGAGCTAACCGATGGTTTAGGTGTAAGGATATCATAAAAAGAAACAATTGCATTTCAATTTCGTTACTGATTGTAACTATCTTCTAAAACAGTACAGTAAATAAGGTAGAAAATTCTCGATGATAAAAGTAAAAGGGGATTTAAGTATGAAAAAATGGCTGAACATCAAATTTTATCTATTTTAAAAGAAACCAAGGCAAGCGCTCTTGTTAAAGAACTGTGCCGTAAATATAGCATGGGTAATTTATCTTTTTGTATATGGTGAGAAAAATGTGGCGGAATGGAAACTTTAGACATCAGGTTAATCTTAAACAGATGCTTACCGAACTTAGCTTAAAATCATAACTTCAGTAGGAAATTATGAAAAAACTTTAAAGCCCACAAGGTCACGTAAAATTTGATTAAAACGACTTAGGAAAAATTATTTTATTGCTATTGCTACGAACGGTGTAATTGTTGGCTTAAGCCATTGTGCTTACTATGATCAACCTAAGTTGCAGGATCATTCTATGATTATTTCGGTACTGAGCGCCATTAATTACTAACAGGTATTTATACTGAGACTTTCCTAACATGTCAGGTATTACGCTTGCTTAAATGTGAACTAAAATCAAATAGCTATTAAGCACACCAAACTTAGTGCATGATATTAAGGGCAAGGCTATGATGCATCTGAAAAGAACCGTAAATAAGCATAATAAAAAACCGTCAGAAAAGTTATTGATTTTATTTGGTTTTTTAATTCTAGATCCTAGATTAAAACATGCATTACAATTTTAGACTCGGTGAAGCGAAGAAAGTAGAAAGGTGATTTATACTAGCTACTTCGCACCACAACGGTTTGGCGATTGTGATGCATTATAATCATCTTTCTTATATACTAGTTTAGTCTTTGGGGGCACTTTCGATAATATCAGCCAATTTTTCGAGTGTCAGTCTTAATAATTTTGGCATAGACTCCAATTCAATTGAGTCCATTAAATTTTTAACGTAAAGACCCAGCTCAGTATCACCTTCAACAATTAAACGTCGTTGAAAGAATAGGGTATCAGGATCTTGACGTCTGGTTGCTATCATAATCAAATCATTAGCATTACCAATAAAACTTACATCAGCAATCTCTTCTCTGCTTACGACAAGTTTATTGTCAATAAGGCTTACAAACCAAATAAGACCAAGATCGGTAACTTGAATTTTAAGCCATCGATTTTCTAAAAAGTCGAGATCACCATCTTCAAGGGAATGTTCAAATTGTAACTGTAATAATTGCTCTATGGCCTGCTTTTTTATATTAAAAGGAATGTGTCGTAAAGTAAGCCCCAAAATATGGGGCGCTTTATTAACAAACTGTGAATGAATCTTGCTTAAAATTTCGCTTCTTGATCCAATCATTTAGGCATCTCCAGAAATCATTTTTTCATAGATATCTAAATCAGTACTTAAATGTTCATAAACTTCTTCACTAACTTCATTACGAACTTTCATTTGTAGTAAAGCTGTACGTTCTGCACCAATTGCTACTAGACGCATACGCCTTTCTAGATTTTCTGCCTCAAGTGCTTTTTGTTCTAAGTCTTTCAGACCCGTTCGCCGTCTTAACGAACCAATAACACGAGAGCCAATTTCATGAATAATCTCTTGATCTAAACCTGTTTCTGATGTTTCTTGTAATAAATTGTTTTGCATTTTTTCAAGACTAGTAATGGCTTCTTCGGCCATATGTCCTTTAACTGTTAAAATTTCATTGTGTTGTTCAGAATTATCTAAAATGACACTACCTCGTAATAAGATAGGTAATATTATAACCGCTGTAATTAATGAAATTAAAATGATACCTGCTGCAATAAAAACAAGTTGATAACGGCCACTAATACTTATTGGTATTGCTAATACACCCGCTAGAGTAATAGCACCTCGAACGCCTGCAAATGTCGAAATTAAAAGATCTCTTGTTGAATAAGCTCTAAATGCAAGTGGACGTTTGGTTCCAAAAGGCATAGCAGGCATATGCTTCATTGCCCATAACCAAGCAAATCGAGTTCCCATTAGCACTGCAAAGACAAATAATACAATTAAACATAATTGCCACACTTCAATTGATTTATCTATTTGGTTTTCTGCAAAAGTATTATTTAAAATGCTTGGTAGCTGAATACCTAATAAAACAAACACAAATCCATTAAACACAAAAGTTAACATTGACCATGTGCTATCTGATTGTAAGCGTGCAGTTAACGGTGCATTTCGCATCATACCTGAATGGTTTACTGTCATACCTGCACTTACAGCAGCTAAAATACCTGAGCAGTGGAATTCTTCTGCAATGATATAAGCGGCAAATGGAAGTAAGAATAGTAATACAATTTGAATAGCTGGATCATTGTGAGTCAGCTGATTTATTTTACGTAAAATACGTGCATATAACCAAGTAAATAAGACACCAATAGCTAAACCACCAATGGCGACGATAAAAAAGGTTACGCTAATTTGTAATAAGTCAAATTGTAATGTGCCAGCTGCAATTGCTATAGCAAAATTTAAAGAAACTAAGCCGGAAGCATCATTCATTAATGCTTCGCCCTCAATGATTTCCATTTTTTCTTTTTCTATTCGTCCTTTACCCACAATTCCACTTAATGCTACAGCATCGGTTGGAGATAACACAGCAGCTAAGGCTAAGCATGCAGCTAACTGAACATTTGGTAGTATCCAATAAAGAATGTAACCCAATGCAATAATCGAAATGACAACTAAAACTAAAGCTAATCCGATGATTTCTCTACCATTGTAGATAAAATCTTTAACTGACGTTTTGCGTCCGTCAGCAAAAAGTAAAGGGGGAATAAATAAAACGAGAAATAATTTTGGATCAAATTCTACATAAACATTAAATGCTGCCAATATACAACCTAGTAATATTTGCATTAAAGGTAATGGAATTTGAATTGGCAACATTTTAACAACGACACCAGAAAGTGATACAATTAGCACCAAGAGTAAAATTATTGAAAAAAGTTCCATAGTTTTCCTTTTATTTATCCTATAATCCTGTTGTTTATATTGATTATACAGGATCTTTAGTTAAATTTCAGGTGAAAATTTCGTAGAATCACCTAAATTTTGGTCAGATACAAATTTTAATTAAAAAATAATCGAATTAATTAACAGGTATTTTTGATGGAAAGTTGGCAAAGGGCATTTATATTACACACTCGTTCTTATACTGAAAGCAGCCTATTAGTTGATTTGTTTGCTGAAAATGTTGGAAAAATAACGGTTTTAGCTAAGGGAGCAAAAAGAAAACGTTCATCATTAAAAGGGATGTTGCAACCTTTTACTCCACTAATTGTACAATATTCAGGTCAAGGTGACATAAAAACATTGCGTCAAGTTGAAGCAATGTCTCTCTCTTTGCCATTAGCATCTGTTTATTTATATAGTGCTTTTTACTTAAATGAACTATTACACCGAGTCTTAGTCACTGAAACTGAAATGCCAACACTTTTTGATGACTACTTAAAAAGCTTGCAACAATTAGCACAACAGGTTTCTGCTGAAAATGTGCTACGAGCTTTTGAATTATCCTTATTAGATAATTTAGGCTATTGTGTTGATTTTTTTCACTGCTGTGCCACTGGCGATAGTATTGTCGAATCGATGAATTATCAATATCAAAGTGAAAAAGGGTTTATTAGTAGCTTATTAAAAAACAGTACCAGTTTTACAGGTAAACAAGTTTTGGCACTAGGAAAACGCCAATTTAATAGTGATGATACACTGAAAGCCGCAAAACGTTTTACTCGAATGGCATTAAAACCTTATGTAGGATCAAAACCTTTTAAAAGCAGAGAACTATTTTTGAAGCTCTAATTTTTACCAATTACAATTTATACATAATACTAATAGAAAGATTTATTAGAAAAGTGATGAATTAATTTATCAAGTTGATTGGCAAACTTTTCTCTATCTTTAATTGAAAAAGGAGAAGGGCCTTTAGATTGTACGCCACTAGCTCGCATAGTTTCCATAAAATCGCGTATAGTTAGCCGCTCTTTTATCGTATCGAGTGTATATTGTTCTCCTCGTGGTGTGAGTACTAAAGCGCCTTTATTTAATGCATCTGATGCAAGTGGAATGTCGGATGTGATAACTAAATCGTTTTTTTTAACTAACTCAATAATTTTATTATCTGCGGCATCAAATCCTTTTCCAACTTGTAAACTTTGAATGTAAGGTGAGAGGGGAATCGTTAATCGTTGATTAGCTATTAATATTGTATTAATGGCTTTTCGATTTGCTACTCGATATAAAATCTCTTTAATTGGGTTAGGGCATGCATCAGCATCAATCCAAATGTTCATAGTTACTCTATTCAATATTCAATTAAAACTTCCAATATTTAGTGATTATATCGTCTATTATAAAAAAACAATCAATTATTTTTTGTAAAAGTGTTACAGAGTTAGGATACGTTATAGTCTATTTTATACATATGTTCATGTTGATGCTACGGCAATTGTTTCTATTTAAAATCTTAATGATAAGTGATAGTATATGCGGTCTACTTTATTTATGTATGCAAGTGCGCTTTCGTGTGGCGCACCACTGTTATAAGGATTTATTATGCCAATAATTACTCTTCCTGACGGAAGTCAACGTCAATTTGATAAAGCCGTTACTGTTTTAGAAGTTGCACAAAGCATAGGTGCAGGGCTAGCAAAAGCATGTATAGCTGGACGTGTAAATGGTGAGCGTAAAGACGCTTGTGATTTGATAGAACAAGATGCCACATTAGTCATTATTACGGCAAAAGATGAGGATGGTCTTGAAATTATACGTCACTCTTGTGCGCATCTATTAGGTCATGCTATTAAGCAATTATGGCCTGATACGCAAATGGCCATTGGTCCAACTATTGATAATGGCTTTTATTATGATGTTGATTTAGATCACTCTTTGACGCAAGAAGATCTTGATGCATTAGAAAAACGTATGCATGAATTGGCTAAAAAAGATTACGAAGTAAAAAAAGAAGTGGTTAGTTGGGAGCAAGCTAGGGAAGTATTTTGGAAACGACATGAACCCTATAAAATAGCTATCTTAGATGAAAATATTCCTAAAGATTCAAAACCAGCACTTTATCATCACGAAGAATATATTGATATGTGCCGAGGGCCACATGTGCCTAATATGCGTTTTTGCCACCATTTTAAATTGCAAAAAGTCGCCGGCGCTTACTGGCGTGGTAACAGTGATAATAAAATGTTACAACGCATTTATGGCACTGCATGGGCTGATAAAAAACAACTCGATAGTTATTTACAATTCTTAGAAGAAGCAGCCAAACGTGATCACCGAAAAATAGGTAAACAACTTGATCTTTACCATATGCAAGAAGAAGCACCGGGTATGGTATTTTGGCATAATGATGGTTGGATTATCTTCCGTGAGCTTGAAGTTTTCGTTCGCACCAAATTAAAGGAATACGATTATCAAGAAGTCAAAGGCCCTTTCATGATGGATCGCATTTTATGGGAAAAAACAGGGCATTGGGGTAATTATAAAGAGTTAATGTTTGTGACTTCATCTGAAAATCGTGAATATTGTATTAAACCAATGAATTGCCCAGGGCACGTGCAAATTTTTAACCAAGGGTTAAAATCATATCGTGATTTACCATTGCGTATGGCTGAATTTGGTAGTTGTCATCGAAATGAGCCGTCAGGATCTTTGCACGGATTAATGCGTGTTCGAGGCTTTACGCAGGATGATGCACATATTTTTTGTACGGAAGGCCAAATTCGTAGCGAAGTTAACAGCTGTATTAAAATGGTTTATGATACTTATAGCACTTTTGGATTTACTGACATTACGGTTAAGTTATCAACTCGCCCAGAAAAACGAATTGGTAAAGATGAAACATGGGATCTTGCTGAAAAAGATTTGGCTGAATGTTTAACTGAAAATGGCATAGAATTTGAGTACTTACCAGGTGAAGGCGCATTTTATGGACCGAAGATCGAGTTTACTTTACATGATTGTTTAGGTCGTGCATGGCAATGTGGTACTGTTCAGCTTGACTTTATGTTGCCTGAACGTTTAGATGCAACTTATGTAGGTGAAGATAACGAACGTCATATTCCAGTTATGATCCATAGAGCTATTTTGGGCTCAATGGAGCGTTTTATGGGGATTTTAACTGAAAACTGTGCGGGGTTCTTTCCAACATGGCTTGCTCCATTACAAGTTGCAGTAATAAACATCACTGATAATCAAGCTGAATATGCCAAACAATTATGCGAAAAATTACAAAAAGTTGGTATTAGAGCAAAAGCAGACTTGAGAAATGAGAAAATTGGGTTTAAAATCCGTGAGCATACTCTTAAACGTGTTCCTTATATGTTTGTTTGTGGAGACAAAGAAATGGAATCAGGAACAATTTCAGTTCGAACACGCCAAGGTAAAGATCTTGGTAGCTTTGAAGTGAAACATGTTATAGAATTGTTGCTTAACGAAATTCATAGTCGTTCATTAGAACAAATGAATTAATGATAAATTAATTTGGAGGAATGAGATATTAAAGTCAGTAAACGTATTCAGTCAACACGCGCGCATAAGATCAATGATGAAATTACAGCTCGTGAGGTGAGGTTAACCGGCGTCGATGGTGAACAGCTCGGTATAGTAAGCTTAGACGAAGCTTTAAAACAAGCTGAAGAAGCAACTCTTGATTTAGTCGAAATAAGCCCTAATGCAGAGCCACCTGTTTGTCGAATTATGGATTATGGCAAATTCCTCTATGAAAAGAGTAAAGCAACAAAAGAGCAGAAGAAGAAGCAAAAGATTGTTCAGGTTAAGGAAATTAAGTTCCGACCTGGTACAGACGAAGGCGACTATCAGGTAAAACTCCGCAGCCTGATTCGCTTTCTTGAAGATGGCGATAAAGCTAAAGTAACGTTGCGTTTTCGTGGACGTGAAATGGCTCACCAACAGTTAGGATCTGAAATGCTTGATCGTATTAAAGAGGACTTAGCTGATTTGGCTGTCATTGAATCTTATCCAACTAAGATTGAAGGGCGCCAAATGATTATGGTGCTTGCGCCGAAGAAGAAGTAATGGTTTTACAAGTTAATTTTTGATTCATCAAAGATTACACCATTATTTTATTTTTATTAACAATGCGAAGTGGAAATTAATAAAATGCCTAAAATTAAAACTGTAAAAGGCGCAGCAAAGCGCTTTAAAAAAACAGCTTCTGGTGGCTTTAAGCATAAGCAAGCTAACAAGAGTCATATCCTAACTAAAAAATCAACTAAGCGTAAACGTCATTTACGTGGTTTGACCACCGTGTCAAAAGGCGATTTAGGTTTAGTTACTGCGTGTGTTCCATACGCTTAAGTTATTGGTTAATTATTTAGAGGATATAATTTATGGCTCGTGTTAAACGTGGTGTTATTGCTCGTGCACGTCACAAGAAAATTTTAAAACAAGCAAAAGGTTACTATGGTGCACGTTCACGTGTATACCGTGTTGCTTTCCAAGCAGTAATTAAAGCAGGACAGTATGCTTATCGTGACCGTCGTCAACGTAAACGTCAATTCCGTCAATTATGGATTGTCCGTATTAATGCGGCAGCTCGTCAATGTGGTCTTTCTTATAGCCGTTTTATCAATGGTTTAAAGAAAGCATCAATTGAAATCGATCGTAAGATCCTTGCTGACATTGCTGTATTTGACAAAAATGCATTTGCCGCATTAGTTGAGAAAGCAAAAGCGGCACTATAATAGCTTTATAAAAGCCGAGTTATCTCGGCTTTTATATTTTCATTTTTATTATAAGAGTTGATTAATTATGAAGTTAGTTATTTTTCGTTTCTTTTTTGATTGCTTTAGCAATACTATTTTGTGAGGCAAAGAAAAAACGAAAAATAATTATAAAAGCCTCAAAAGAGGCTTTTTTTATGCAATAAACAATAAGCAGGAGAACTGTATGTCTCAATTAGTTGAACTGGTAAATAATGCCAAATCCGCTATTGAAAATGCTAATGACATTAATTCGATCGAACAAATTCGGGTGGAGTATTTTGGTAAAAAAGGTCATTTTACAATGCAAATGGCTTCATTACGCGATGTTCCAGCTGATGAGCGCCCAGCTGTCGGTCAAAAAATAAATGATGCAAAGCAAAAAGTTGTTGAAATATTAAATCATAAGCGCAAGTTTTTAGAGCGTCAGGCTCTTGATGCAAAACTAGCTAATGAAACAATTGATATTACGTTGCCAGGAAAATCAATTGAATTAGGTGGATTACATCCAGTGACAAAAACGATTAATCGGTTAGTCGATTTTTTTGGCGAACTTGGTTTTGCTGTTGAAACGGGGCCTGAAATTGAAGATGACTATCATAATTTTGACGCATTAAATATTCCTGCTCATCACCCTGCTAGAGCTGATCACGATACATTTTGGTTTGACTCAAAACGATTATTAAGAACACAAACTTCTACGGTGCAAATTCGCACAATGGAAAACCAAAAACCACCAATTCGAATCATTGCTCCAGGAAGAACTTATCGTAATGATTACGATCAAACTCATACGCCAATGTTCCACCAAATGGAAGGCTTACTGGTTGATAAGGATATCAGCTTTACACATTTAAAAGGGTTATTACACGATTTTCTTCATTGCTTTTTTGAAGATAATATGGAAATTCGTTTTAGACCAGCTTATTTTCCATTTACAGAACCGTCAGCAGAAGTTGATATTAAAGCGAAAAATGGCAAGTGGCTAGAAGTGTTAGGTTGCGGAATGGTTCATCCTAATGTATTACGTAATGTAGGCATTGATCCTGAAGTGTACAGTGGCTTTGCTTTTGGTATGGGAATCGAGCGGCTAACAATGTTACGTTACGGTGTCACTGATTTGCGTTCTTTCTTTGAAAATGATTTACGTTTTTTAAAGCAATTTAATTAATTCTGGAGATCAAAACATGAAATTTAGTGAAAGTTGGCTACGTGAATGGATCAATCCAGAAATTAGTAGCGAAACGTTAGCTGATCAATTAACAATGGCTGGTTTAGAAGTCGATGATGTTGAAAAAGTAGCAGGCGATTTTACAGGTGTTGTTGTCGGTAAAGTCGTTGAATGTATGCAACATCCTAATGCAGATAAACTTCGTGTCACAAAAGTCGATATTGGTAAAACTGAATTACTGGATATAGTTTGCGGGGCACCAAATTGCCGTAAAGGTTTAATGGTTGCTTGTGCAACGGTAGGCGCTGTATTGCCTGGCGATTTTAAAATAAAACCAGTTAAATTGCGGGGAGAGCCATCAGAAGGCATGTTGTGCTCTTATTCTGAATTAGGAATTTCTGATGAACATAATGGTATTATTGAATTACCTGATAATGCACCGTTAGGACAAGACATACGTGAATATTTGAATTTAAATGATGTCATGATTGATATCAGCGTAACACCGAATAGAGCAGATTGTTTTGGTATTATTGGCGTTGCTAGAGACATTTCTGCAGTTAACAATATTTCAATGAAAGAGCTACAAGTTGACAGTATTCCTGCAACCATTACCGATACCTTATCAATACAGATAGATGCTCCTCAAGCCACTCCTCGCTATTTGGGACGTGTAATCAAAAATATTAATGTTAATGCAGCCACTCCACTTTGGATGAAAGAGAAATTACGTCGAGGTGGAATTCGTTCAATTGATGCAGTTGTAGATATAACTAACTATGTATTATTAGAACTTGGTCATCCAATGCATGCATTTGATTTGACTCAGATAGAAAAGGGAATAGTTGTTCGTTACGCAAGTAATGATGAAAAACTGGTCTTACTTAACGGTAATGAAGTTAACCTTAATGATAAAACTTTAGTAATTGCCGATCACCAAAAGGTTTTGGCTTTAGCCGGAATTATGGGGGGTGAAAAATCGGCTGTAACACAAACAACTAAAAATGTATTTCTTGAATCTGCATTTTTTAATCCATTAGCAATAACAGGTAAAGCTCGAGAATATGGCTTACATACTGAAGCTTCGCATCGTTATGAGCGTGGTGTTGATCCGTCTTTACAATTTGTTGCAATGGAACGAGCGAGTCAATTACTAGTTGATATTTGTGGTGGTGAAGTTGGTCCAATTATTGATGTAACACAGCAAAGTGAACTACCAAAACAAGCAATAATTAAGCTTCGTCGTAATAGAATTGATCGTATCATTGGTTATGCAATTGAGACACAAAAAATCACCGATATTTTAATTAGGCTTGGTTGTGAAGTCGAATATAATGACAATGTTTGGACTGTAAAATCACCAAGTTGGCGTTTTGATTTGCAAATCGAAGAAGATTTAGTTGAAGAAATTGCGCGTATTTATGGCTATAACAATATTCCAAATGCCAATTTAAAAATTGAGTCAGTAATGAAACCAAAGCCTGAAAGCCAAATATCATTGCGAAGAATAAAAGACTTATTAGTTGATAGAGGATATCAAGAAGCCGTAACATATAGCTTTGTTGATCCCAAAATTCAACACATTCTTCACCCTGAGCAGCCAGAGATCACATTACCTAACCCCATTTCAAGTGAAATGTCAGTTATGCGTTTATCACTATGGTCTGGCTTATTAGATGCAGTACTATACAACCAAAATCGCCAGCAATCTCGGGTTAGATTGTTTGAAACAGGGTTGCGTTTTATACCGGATGAAAAAGATGAATTAGGTGTACATCAAGAGTTAATGTTATCAGGCATTGTTACAGGTAGCTTATATGAAGAGCATTGGCAACTTCCTAAAAAGAATGTCGATTTCTATGATCTTAAAGGTGATATTGAATCAATCTTTTCTCTTTTAGGCTGTGCGGATAAAGTACAGTTTAAAAAAACTCAACTACCTGCCTTGCATCCTGGACAAAGTGCTACTATCTATTTGAATGATGAGCTATTAGGCTATCTAGGTGTCTTACATCCAGAAATTGAAAAAAAATTATCTTTAAATAGTAAAACACTTGTTTTTGAAATAAATTTAGCTAAAATTAATAACAAGACAGTACCTGTTGCTCAAGACTTATCAAAGTATCCTTCGAACAAACGAGATATAGCTATTGTGGTATCAAATACAATTCCAGTAGCTGATATTATTTCTGAGTGTAAGCGGGCTGGTGGTGAGCAACTTATTAAAGTTAATTTGTTTGATGTTTACCAAGGTGAAAATATCAAAGAAAATCAAAAAAGTCTTGCTATCAGTTTGATTTTACAAGATAAATCACGTACACTTGAAGAAGAAGATATAACAAACATTGTAAGTAAATGCGTTACTGCTTTACAAAATCGTTTTAAAGCCCTATTAAGAGAATAATAATATGACATTAACTAAAGCTGATATTGCAGATCGTCTTGCCGAAAAATTTACCATTGATCGTCAAGAAGCTAAAGTCCTTGTTGAACTCTTTTTTGAAGAGATTCGAGTGGCTTTGGAAAAAGGGGAGCCAGTAAAATTATCTGGATTTGGTAATTTTTCGGTACGAGATAAAAACTCACGCCCTGGTCGAAATCCTAAAACAGGAGAAAGTGTTGATATCTCAGCTCGACGAGTTGTTACCTTTAGACCTGGAATTAAATTCAGAGAGCGTGTAGAAAAAAATTTAGTTATCTAATATTAAGTTCTTATTCTGCTTGCTTAATATAATAGCCTTTCTCTTGTTAAAAACACTGGAAAGGCTAACTTTTATTTGTAAAAGTGCTTGTATTAATTTCGTAAATAAAGCATAATAATCATTCTTCAATGGAGGCTTTATGGGTCCTCTTGCAACATTTTTTTGCTCATCAGGTCAGGTCCGGAAGGAAGCAGCCAAAGTAAAAAATATGTGTGTGGGATGTGGCTGATAGAGTCTCCTCCAAGGCGTATTTTATAGTAAATTTATCTATTTTTAAAAATTATAAATAATTAGGTGTTATTTTGTAATTTATAACGCACTAAAAAATAACTTATTGATGACAAGGAATTTATTTTGAAATCCCCATCTCTTATTCCAATAGCATTAGCAATGATTTTAAGTGGTTGTACATTTTTACCTCATGCTGGGCCCAATTTTTCTTCCATAAAAAATATGAATAAAAAACAGGTTGGATTAGATACGATTTATAGTAAAGTTAAAATCGTTAGTTTAAATACTTCGCCTGATTCTATAAAAAGGGACCAAACTAATTTATCCAACTTCGTGAAATTTATAAACAAAAAAAGTGCCCAAGCTAAAAAAGTGGATAATATTGGAAAAGGTGATATTTTAAAAATTTCTATTATTGAAACCCCTCCGGCAATATTATTTACAGGTTCAAGCGATACTGGTGCACCGAGAACAGGATTAACTGATTTACCAGTGGTTGTTGTTGATTCTCAAGGAGTTATTTCTTTACCATTTGTTGGAACTATAAGAGTTATTAATAAGACTCCTGCACAAGTACAAAAAGAGATAATTGAAAAATTATCTGGCATTGCAAATAGACCTCAAATTATGGTTTCAGTTTTAGAAAAAAGATCATCAAGTGTGACCGTAATCGGTGATAAATTTAGCGGTAAAATGCCGATAACAGCTAAGGGCGAGCAATTACTAGATGCAGTTACTATGTTGGGTAGTAGCATGTATGACATTAAAGATACTTTAATTCAAATTACTAGAAACAATAAAGTTAACGAAATCCCACTGAGTTTAGTTTTATCTAATCCTAAATTTAATGTACAACTACAAAAAAATGATGTCATTACTTTAATTAATAGGCCAAACTCTTTTATTTCTATGGGAGCTATAGGTGCTACTAAAGAAGTTCGTTTTGAAGCTGTTGGAATTAATTTATCTCAGGCATTAGCTCGTATTGGTGGTTTACGCGATAACCAATCTGATGCACGAGGTGTCTTTGTCTTTAGATATCAAGAAACATCATCAGCTAATAATAAGAAAGAATTAGTTCCGACGGTTTACCAAATAGATTTAAATAACCCCAATTCATTATTTATAATGAAGAATTTTCAGGTTCAAAATAATGATATCGTTTATGTTGCATCTGCTCCAATTATAGAATTACAAAAATTCTTATATGCAATTTTTTCACCAGGTGTTGGAGTTGTTAATCAAGTCAACCAGATTAGTGAATAATTTTTTTACTAATCCACTTGTGAGAGATTATGCACTTAAAATTTAAAAGAAAAAAAAGTTGGTTATTGCACTTATTAGTTACATTGCCAACTTTATTATCAATGATTTATTTTGGGTTAATAGCTGAGAATATTTATACTTCAGAAGCTACATATATTATACGTTCTTCAGATACCCAATCATCATTAGGCGGTCTAGGTACTTTTTTTTCAAAAGTTGGAATTTCACGTTCCAACGATGACTCATATGTAGTCTTGTCGTATATCAAATCTAGAGATGCATTATCTTCTGTAGAAAAAGTTTTACCAGTACAAGAATGGTATACGAAGAAGGGCGACATAATATCTCGATTTAATGGGTTTCATTTTGATTTTTATGACAAAAAAGAATATTTTTATCGATATATGAGTAATATGATCAGTGTTAATTTTGATAGTTCCACAGGAATTGCAACAATCAATGTAAATGCTTTTGATATGCAAGATGCGTTCAAAATAAATGAACAATTATTAAGGCAAGCTGAAGGCTTTGTTAATCAGATAAATTTGCGTGCTAAACAAGACCTCATAACAGCATCTTTAGCAGAATTAAAAAATGCTGAATCTCAGATGAAGAAAGAAGCCCAAGCCTTGTCCGAATTTCAAAAAAATAAAAATAAAGATGCTAATTTAGCCGAATATCAGCAGATACTGATTAATAACACAGTAGCTAAACAACAATTTGAAGCGGCAACATTGTCGTTACGTAATGCGCAAGTTGAAATAACAAAAAAACAACTGTACTTAGAACGAATTGAACAACCTAGTTTATCTGATGTATCGTTTAAACCTGCACGAATTTATAATATCATTGCAACCTTTATAATTAGTTTTTTAATATATGGTATTATTAATTTACTTGTAGCTGGAGTAAGAGAGCATAGAGATTAATGGCTGAAGTAGTTACACAAACATCGTTTATACGTTCCTTAAAAATACAGGCCAATGTATTAAACGCCTTGATTCTAAGAGAAATTATTACTCGTTATGGTCGTAATAATATTGGTTTTCTTTGGTTATTTGTTGAGCCTATGTCATTAACTTTCTTAATAAGTTTAATGTGGTTTTTTTTTAAAATAAATCATGTATCTAATCTTAATATTGTTGCATTTGTTCTAACAGGCTATCCAATGGCAATGATGTGGCGCAATGCTTCATCTAGAGCTAAAGGTTCAGTTACAGCTAATCAAGCATTGCTATATCATCGTAATATTAAGATTTTAGATTTAGTTTACGCACGTGTTTTTCTTGAAATGATTGGTGCAAGCGCAGCTCAAGTATTTGTTATATTGCTTTTTACTTTTGTAGGATTAATTGCCATGCCTTATGATCCTTTTTATATGCTATGTGCTTGGGGGTTAATGAGCTGGTTTTCTCTTGGTTTAGGTTTAATAATCTTTGTTTTATCCGCTAAATATGAAGTTTTTAATAAAATGTGGAGTACTTTAAGTTTTATACTTATGCCTCTTTCTGGTGCTTTCTTTTGGATTGACACGTTCCCTGGTAACATTCAAGAGATATTGCTTTATATTCCTCCAGTTAATGGCACAGAAATGTTTCGTTCAGGATATTTTGGCCCATCTGTTATAACTCATTATAATGTAAACTACTTAGTTTTATGTAATATCGTTTTATTATTTGTCGGATTAACTATGGTTAAGATTAATGAAAATCATATTCTTGAGGATAATTAATGATCATTGTTAAAGATGTAAGTAAACGATATTTAACAAGAAAAGGCTATAGAACTATCTTAAATAATATTAATTTTTCCCTACAAAGAGGAGAAAAAATAGGTATATTAGGGCGAAATGGAGCAGGGAAATCAACGCTTATAAAACTTATTAGTGAAATTGAAAAGCCGACATCTGGTTCAATAATAAGAAATATGTCAATTTCTTGGCCACTTGCTTTTTCAGGTGGTTTTCAAGGTAGTTTATCTGGAATGGATAATTTAAAATTTATTTGTCGGATTTATGGATGTAGCATTGAAAAAACCAAAAAATATGTTGAGGATTTTGCAGAATTAGGCGATTATTTATTTGAACCAATAAAAAAATACTCTTCAGGAATGAAAGCTCGCCTAGCTTTTGCTTTATCATTATCAATTGAATTTGATTGCTATCTGATTGATGAGGTAATTGCTGTTGGTGATTCTAGATTTTCAGAAAAATGCAAAAAAGAATTGTTTGAAAACAAAAAAGATCGAGCTCTTATCTTAGTCTCACATAATATGAATGCTATAAAAAATTATTGCGATAAGGCAATGGTATTAGATAATGGTTATCTATACCAATTTGACACGATTGAACAAGCATATAAGTATCATAATAATCAACAAAAAATTGCTTAATACTTATAATAGATCTTATTAATTTAGAAGAAAACTAAATGAAAAATGTCTCAGTATTCTCTAAAAAAATTCTAGCCATAAAACATATTAATCATTTTTTTTCTAATTTATCATTTAGTTATAGAATTAAAAGAAAAGCTGACGCAATTGCTGGATGGGGATATCGTCCAACAACGCTTAAAGCGAGGGCATATGCAACTAAACATTCATTACCATTTATTGCTCTTGAAGATGGTTTTTTACGTTCTGTTGGTTTAGGGCTCGAAGGATTTCCGCCGTTATCACTTATTGCTGATAGTATTGGTATCTATTACGATTCTAGAACCCCTTCACAGTTAGAAGAATTAATAAAAAATAAAACACTTTTAAATCAATATATTAATGAAGCAATTTCTGCAAAAAAATTAATTATTGATTCAGAATTAACAAAATATAATCATGCGCCCGATTTTTGTGGTTTCGATGCTAAAATTAACAATCAAACAAAAAAAGTATTAGTTATCGATCAAACATTTGGTGATATGGCAGTTGAATTGGGTGGGGCAAATCAACAAACATTTATATCCATGCTTAATTGTGCTGTTGAAGAAAACCCATCTTCAACTATTTATGTAAAGACTCATACAGACGTAATAAATGGATATAAGAAAGGTTATTTAACAAAATTAGCTAATCATTCTGTGATGTTATTTAGTGAAGATGTAAACTCTCTTTCATTACTTAAATATTTTGATAAGGTTTATGTTGTTACATCGCATATGGGATTTGAAGCCCTTTTATTGGGAAAACAAGTTATTACCTTTGGTTTACCTTGGTATGCAGGTTGGGGTGTTACAGACGATCGTCATAAAAATATAAACAATTTGCGATCAACAAATAGAAGAACTCAAGCTACAGTTTTAGAGTTGTTCACTGCAAGCTATCTATTGTATTGTAAGTACATAAACCCTTATACAGGTAAAAAAGGGACTATTTTTGATGTTATTAATTATTTAATAAAAATTAAGGCACTTAATAATAAATTGAGAGGTACGATTAACTTAGTTGGTTTTTCGTTTTGGAAAAAACATGTATTATTACCTTATTTAAAATTGCCATCAGTAACATGTTGCTTTTATTCGGTAAATTGTTTTACAAAGATTATTAATGATGAAAAAAAAGCGAAAAAAATAAAGGCAGAAAAGCTATTAATATGGGGGCAAGGGAAAAAGGCATTGCACCCAATTATTGACACTTTAAGTTCATTTCGTGTTGAAGATGGTTTTATCCGTTCAATTGGTTTAGGTTCTAATCTAGCTATGCCATATTCACTGGTTATTGATAAGTTAGGTATTTATTTTAACTCTCAAAATACCAGTGAATTAGAGTTTTTATTAGCAAATAAAAAAATTACTAAATGGGAAAAAGAAAAAGCAAACTCACTACAAAATTTGCTTATTTTGACGAAACTAGGCAAATACAATGTTGGTCAAAAGATGAATATTAGACCAAGTGAAGGTAAAACAAAAGTTATTTTAATACCTGGTCAAGTTGAAGATGATGCATCTATTTTATACGGTTCGCCTATTATAAAAACAAATCTAGATCTGATAAAAGCAGTTAGGCAAAATAATCCGAATGATTATATTATTTATAAACCTCACCCTGATGTTTTGAGTGGCAATCGAATTGGAAAAGTTAATAAATTCGAAATACAAAAATATGCTGATGATATTATTGAATCTATTAATATTATTGATTGTATTGAGCAGGTTGATGAAATTCATACAATCACATCGTTAGCGGGATTTGAGGCCCTAATTCGACATAAAAAAGTGGTGTGTTATGGGCAGCCATTTTACTCGGGTTGGGGATTAACCGTTGATATGTATCCTAACATCAGAAGAAATAGAACACTAACACTTCAAGAGTTAATTTATATTGTGATGTATGATTATGCTATTTATATCCATCCTGATTCGTTAAATTTTACTGATCCAGAGACTTTAATAAATTATTTATACGATAAAAAAAACAAAAACTCAAAGCCAATCAAACAAAGTTGGTTAAAAAAACAATTCAACAAATTAAAACAACTCTTATTTCTTATTTATAAAATTAAGCTAAATAGAGTTAATCACTTCTAAATTGGAATGTTGAATTTACCACTTATTTTAGTAAATATTTTTTACACAATTATAGTAGATTTCAATATATTCAAATAGCGCTTTATTGGTTTCTTTGCTTTTAAGTAATGAATCATATTTACGATTAAACGGTATAGTGGAATGGCAACACATATTCAAACAACAAAATTAAGAGGGGTTGTTTGTTAAACTCTACTGGTGGCAAATAACCTAACGATGAATGTAACCGTTTATGATTGTATCAATAATCATAGATTGCAAAAGATTGTCACAACGCTTCGGTTGCCACAAATTTTTTTCCTTTAACAAATTCTGTTTTTATGGTTTTAAATGTCATTTCCGCTAGGGCATTGTCATACGGACTCTCTTTTTGTTTAGATAGCGTTGAATATTAAGTTCTATTTAGATCAAGATAATTTATTAAAGCAATTACGTAGTATTGATTCATCGATGAAAAATATTCGATGCCAAATGCCAAATGCCAAATGCCATATGGCAAGTTAGGTGACGGATGTTATGCTTTATTTGAGTGGGAAAATCATGTCATTAAATTAATTGGCATCAATGCTCTTTATCCTGCTGATGTTTTAGAAATATGCGTTGCACCAGCACATTACAGTCAGGATATTAAAGATCAAGTTCGTGAAAATAATAGCTATATTATTCTATATTATACTGGGTATGAAAAGGATATACTTGAGCAATATGTTGCTTTAACACAGTTTGCTGTTGGATTTGAACATTGCGATATGAGCGCGCTTATTAATGCAAAGGCTCATCAAATTTTAGCAACACATGTTGCTAGCGCACTGGCAAATGAACAAAAAGGCGTCTATTTGTTACGTAATTGTTTACCACTGTTTTTTATTGGATTTGTGAAATTTAATGTTGACCGTTTTGATGGCGTATGGATGCGTACTTATGGTGCGGATGTTTTTGGCTTGCCCGATTTGGCTATATTAGCCAATAGTCATGAAGATAGCGAAAAGTATATGAACATGTTCAATAATTTATTGCTTTATTTGCGGGATAGTGGGGCATCGATACAAGCAGGTCACACTACAGAAGATACCGAAGGCAAAAAAATGTTATTACGTAGCCCATCAGCACAAGAATCTTTTTTACAAAATGGTGGAATGGTGTTGGTGATGGAATACCTTGTTGAGTAATCTTCAGTAATAAATCAGATTTATTGATATAACGATTAACATCCTCTTGATAATCATCGATTTTAGAAAAATTTAATATTAAGGAAGAATAAATGAATATTTTTTCACGTCTATTTGGTAAAAAGTCACAGCCACAACAAACTAATGGGGCACTAGTTGAAAATCCAGATATTAAGAAACCATTAACATTAGGTGTTGTGTTTAAAGGGCAATTTTGTTTTGAGGAAGATAATTTATTAAATAAATTACGCAATATAGATTCATCAATGAAAGACATTCAATGTCAACAGCCATTTGGACAGTTAGATGATGGATGTTATCTCTTAATTGGTTGGGGAAAACATGTGATTAAGCTATTTGGAATCAATGCCCCATATCCTGCTGAGGCTTTAGAAACTTGTGTTGCACCTGCACATTATAATCAGGATATCAAAGCGCAAATTCGAAATAATGATAGCCATTTAATTTTATATTATATTGGGTATGAGCAAGATGTACTTGAGCAATACCTAGCTTTAACCCGTTTAGCCGCTGGTTTGGAGGAGTTTAATGCTTTAGCCGTGATTAACGGAAATGGGCATTCTTCGTTACCAATAAGTACTATTCGTGGATTGGTTACAGATAAAGGTGGAATTGATAGTTTACGCCATTGCTTACCTTCGTTCTTTTGCGGATTTGTGAAATATGAAGTAGAAGGTGTTAAAGGGGTATGGATGCGTACTTATGGTGCGGATGTTTTTGGCTTACCTGATTTTGCTGTATTAGCCAATAGCCATGATGAGGGGGAATATTATTTTGAAATGTTTGGTAATATCCTAGAGTATCTACGTGATAGCGATGCAACAATGATGCCAGGTGATACTATGGAGGTAGGTGATAATAAAATGATGTCATTACGCGCTCCAGAAAATAATGAATACTTTTTGAAAGATCAAGGTCATGTTTTGGTGGTTGAAATAAATAGCAATAATGCAACTGCATAACTTGCCAGCAAAATTAATCTAATAAAATAAACGTCTATTTTTCAATAGAGTGTTTATTTTTTATGTTCATTTTATCACTTAATTTATTGCTTAATTTACTTATCGATAGTGCTAGCCCATTATCAAAACGTTATTTTTTCATTGTAAGTACAATATCGCCAGAATTAAGTCTTACCTTTTCACCATTATATTGGTACTCCGACCACAGAGCAGGATTATCCGATTCACAGTCATTAATAATTCGATATTCACTATAACCTGTATTGTTGCTTAAGATAGGTATAATCTTACCAACAGATCTTTCAATATCATGTTCAGACAAGTAGATAATTAATTTTTTGACTAATTCTAGTTTGTGTTTTAACTCTGGATTATCTTTATATGATGATTCAATAAAATCAATAATATCTAACATTTATAACCTTTATAAAAATGTAAAACCAAAAAAATGATTTGGGTCAAAAAGTAAATTACCACAGCCTTGGCCATTGAAGTAACTTATACTCATTGAGGAAAAGGGTATTGATGAGTATGTTATCTTGGTGATAGTTACAGTTTGCTCGGTTTTGAATAATTGCGAATAAATTGACATTAATGAAAAATGGTCATCATCATCTAAAGTAAACCATGCTTTAATTTCTGTTAATTCATTATATTGTATAATACCTGCTTCACTGAGATATAACTCAAAAATAACTTCATCAATAATAAAATATAATCTATCATAAAGCGGGTGAAAAATCGGTAGAGTAGCATAATCAACATAGCCAGCGATCATTACATCCTTTAGTTCACCAAGCATTAATCTATCAAAAAATCCCTGCATGATTAACTCTTTTTTTACTTTGTACAATTAACTCAAAAAACGATTCTGTTGTAATCAGCATATCAAGAAAGTTTTTTATATTAAAATTAACATTTACGCCATCCATTTTTTCACCTATACTTGTTTAAGCATCTATGGGCTGCTTCTGCCAAAGCCTCAAACCCCACGTACAGCGCTCCCAATCGTGGCGGTGATTGGGTTTTGTTTTCTTATATTATCGTTTAAATATTTGAATACTGACATGCAGTTGCTCTAAATAATCAAAGTTATCGTATGTAAATGTTGTCACACTCAACTAGCATCATTAGCTACTTCAAACATCATCTAAAAGGCATCTATTATTTGATAAATAGAACTCACCGATTTCTTGTACATCTTTATCGTCACTTTGTAAAGCTAAAATCGCCAATTTTTTTGATAACTTCTGGCTAAATGAATTGAATAAATACATCAATATACCAAATGTTTGATAATCCTGTTGCCCTAAAATAGGTGTAATATAATTCCAAATATGTTTTTCTAGCCACTGTGTATTGATACTTAAAATAATCTCTTGGCATAATTTTGTATTGCCATCTAAATATTGCATAATGTTGATAATTTCAGGTAATAAGCTTATTTTGATTGCTTCTGGAAATTGTTTGATCAAGTGTAATAACAAGGGATCAAACTTTTGGGTTAAATGTGTTTTAATTAATTCAACGGCTTTAGGCTGATTAGCTAATAAATAGAGTTTATTTAATAAATTATCCTGTAGATTAATGCAGTCGGTTAAAAACTGATTTATATCATTAAATGAGTGCATATTTTGGGTTACCTGTTTTATCTATGATGTTGCTCAAGGTTTTATCTGGCAAAACCATATCCAATTATCATGATGAAAATAGAATGCAATATTGTTATCAGGGCAGATAAGTAGACTATCATTATGAATATTATTTAGACAGTGGGTTGATATTTCCATCCCATTGGTATAGGCATCATAATAATATCCTGATTTAATGGTATAGTGCTTTATAATTTGAGTAAATTTTTCAAAAGCATTGTTATCAATTCTTACACAATGGTGATTCAAATGTTTATCAAGATGTTTGATGTTATTGGCAAATTTCGGCCATTTTCCATTAATTAGAAAGTGGTATCGTTGTTTTTTATCTTTTTTTATAAAGTTGTTTATAAAAAAATTAAGATGATTCATAGTATATTGAATATTAAGTTATGATTTTACCTTTATATATTGCCATTTTATCTTAAAAAATACCTTTTAATTGTTTTTTTGATATTTTGATCTGTTTAGCAATGACTTCTACATAGAATGAATGGCTTTGAATAATATAATGCCAATAGTCACCGCGATCATATTGTTGCCAATTAGGGAAATGAGATTGTCGTTCATTGACTAATTGCTCAAGCCATGATGATTCAGGGATAACCCAATAACAAGAATTAAAATCATCGCTATCACAATGACTGTAGTAAGCGCACTGTTTGTTTCGTTCAAAACGCATTGCCCAAACATTAGAAAACTCGAATATACCCGTAAATTTAGAATACTTTGCAGGTTTATACCATATTTTGCAATAGGCGGTTAATGTATCGCCTTTGGATTTTATGACAATATCATCGTTGGGGGCTTGCCAAAAAGGAAGTTCAATGGGATAGGCATGATCTTTGGCTTGTGAGCGTTGATAAGTGATACCATGATTGGTTAAGGTTGTTTGAATATGCTTTTCAACGTGGTAATTAGGATATTTACCCTCTGTAATCATAAAAGTAACAATATAAGATGGATTAAGAATGATGTCAAAAATACGATCAATTTTGTCATGAATCATTATAGCAAAATCACCTAACTTAGCTTTAGCAATACCACTATCATTTTTATAAGTGAATGTACAGTTAAAGGCTTTCGTAAGCTTGGCTAATAGTTGTTCAAATGAGCAATTCTCATCAATTAACAATCTTAACCATTTTGGGGGAGTATTCATCTGTTCCTGCTTAGCACTATTACTTTGTGATTAATTTAAGGCTGAACCGGTAAAAATATTCGCCAGTTTGCCAATAATATTTATCAATTTTAATCTTTTTGGGGATGAATTGTTAGGCTAATCTTATTTTTTATTATCTAAATAATTTTATTAAACGATTATTTTAAATTGAAGATAGTACTGAAAGTTGATTGATAGTTTTGCTATTTACTAATTTGTTAACGCTATCTATGCATAGATTACCATGGTTAGGATTTTTGTTTCTGTTAAATCTAAGTCACTATATAACGAATATGAGTGGATATTGATATTATAACGTTTTCTCAAATTAGCATTTAATTAATCGCGCAACTATTAAAAAAATAGCAGTGCGACGTGTAAGTCGCACCGTTATTGCTTATATTATTGTTAGTGTCGTTGAATTGATTTAAATTGTTTTGTTGTTTGTTTAAGTGCTATTTCTGTTGGTAAACGTTCCATTGAACTAGCTCCATAAAACCCATTACAATCAGGGCAATTGTCTAAAATATATTTAGCGTCTTCTGGAGTAGCAATAGGGCCACCATGGCATAAAATTATAATATCTGGTCGAATTGCTTTAGCTGCTTTAGCCCATTGATTGATTAAAGGCACACAGTCAGCAAGCTTTAAAGCCGTTTCTGCACCGATACTACCGCCCGTAGTTAATCCCATATGGGGTACTAAAATATCAGCGCCAGCTTTAGCCATATCGATTGCGTTTTGTTCACTAAATACATAAGGTGTTGTTAGCAGATCTTTTTCATGTGCTTTGCGAATCATTTCTACTTCTAAAGCGTATCCCATACCTGTTTCTTCAAGGTTTGCTCTAAAGTTACCATCAATTAGTCCAACAGTTGGGAAGTTTTGTACGCCAGCAAATCCAGTTTCCTTTAATTTATCTAAAAATTGATCGAATTGACAAAATGGATCTGTCCCATTAACGCCTGCTAACACTGGCGTGTGTTTAACTACTGGTAACACCTCTTTAGCCATATCCATCACAATTTCGTTAGCATTGCCATAAGCAAGCAATCCAGCTAATGAACCTCTACCAGCCATACGGTAACGTCCAGAATTATAAATAACAATAAGGTCGATACCGCCAGCTTCTTCACATTTTGCCGATAAACCTGTGCCAGCGCCCCCACCAATGATGGGTTGCCCTTTTGCGATCATGTCATGAAATTTTTTTAGTAATTGTGAACGTTGATTTTTCATAATTTTCTCCACTTAATTTTTAATTATTTGAGTAAATTCATTAATAATCAGATCACAAAACTGGGGAGAGTTAATATGATGGGGTGTTTTTATTAATTTTCTTTTAGGGGTCTGAATAAATGTTTTTTCAAATTCATCAATAAGGGCTTTATTCGCTTTTGGTGACCAAAAAGTTCCTCCTTCAATATCCAATGCTGAAAACCCACCTTCAGGGATAATAAAAGTAACGTAACCTTGGCATTGATTAAGCTTATTTGCGATCCAATTAGCCATTTTTTTATTTTCTTCAGGCGTTGTTCGCATTAAGGTTACTTGTGGATTGTGTTGGTAAAATAAACGATCTTTATATTTTTCTGGAATAGTTTCAGGGCTAGAAAAATTAACCATATCAAGTGCTCCACACGATCCAATATATGGAATTTGGCTTCTAGCAATTGCGCCAAAACGATCTTCATTGCAAGCTAAAACACCATCAAATAAATAGTCACATACTTCTGTTGTGGTAATATCCAGTACTGCATGTAATAACTTGCTATCAGCTAGCTTTTCCATCGCTTTACCTCCGCTGCCTGTAGCATGGAAAACAAGGCAATCATATTGATCGTGCAATTTGGCTGATATAGATTGAACGCATGTGGTTGTAACACCAAACATAGTTAAGCCAATTGCAGTTTTATCTTCGATCGTTTCTTGGGTTTTAAAAAGAACTGAACCCGCAATAAAGTTAGCCGCATTTGATAAGACTTTTCTTGATATAACATTAATTCCTGCAATATCTGTGACTGAATACATCATTGCAATATCGCTTGCGCCAATATAATCAGAAATATTGCCAGATGCCATTGTAGATACCATGAGTTTAGGAATGCCAACAGCAAGTGATTGCATAGCAGGAGTAATTAATGCCGTTCCTCCTGAGCCACCTAATCCTAGTATAGCGCCTATATCATTTTGAGCCATCAAAAATAGTTTGAATGCATCTGCCATTGCAACAATCGCTTTACCTCGGTCACCACAAAATATAGCCGATTTGCCATGTGGATGGTAACTTGCAACCATTTCTGACGTGATAGTTGCTAAATGATTAAATTGATGAAGTTGTGTGGAAATATCGATAATTTTACAATTAAGATTTTTTAAATCGAGAAGGGTTTTGATATAAATGATTTCTTCCCGTTTGGTGTCTAGTGTCGTAACCAGATAAATTGTGCTAGTTGATGCCATTTATAGCTCCTAAACAGGTTAATAAGGTTAATACTTTTACCAAAAGGGTGGTTAATAGTCATACATTATATACTCAAAATGAGACATAAGTCTCATTTTTATAATACTAATTTTAACTTAGTGATTAAAATGCAGTATTATTTGATGATGAATTCAAATTAATAATATATCTAATGATTCAAGAGACTTTATTGCGTTCTACAAAATATACAGGCGCCAAAAAGAAGACTTATGAACGTTTAATTAATACAGCATTAGAAGCATTAGAGCAGGGCTTTGAACTGTCTATAACCGAATTAGCTGACAAATCGGGGATTTCAAGAGCAACCGCTTATCGCTATTTCCCAACACAAAGTGATCTTATTTCTGCAACTGTTGAAAGCGCTTTAGGTCCCATTTTTAGTTGGCGATCAGAAAAACAAAATGCAGAAGAACGCATCAATGATTTTTTAGCTTTTGCCTTTCCACAAATGTTAAAACATGAAGGGGCACTACGCGCAGCACTAAGGGTTTCATTACAACAATGGGCAATAAAACGAGCGTCATTATCTCCACAAACCGAAAAATTGGTGCGAGGTAATCGCAAAGAAATACTTGCAACAATTTTATCTCCTCTTAAAGCCGAGCTCCCTGATGAACTATATAATAAGGTTATTTATGCAATTTCGATTATTTATGGCTCTGAAATATTTATGGTACTCAAAGATATCTGGATGCTTGATGACCAGTCTATAATATCACTATCGCAATGGATAGCTAAAGCAGTCATTAACCAAGCTAAACAAGATGCCTCAAAATTTTGATTGATGTGCTATGATAGCTAGTTAGCCTAATTTTGCTGATCGCTAGTGCTATGATAAAAATAAATGATTTTGTGAAAATTAATCCTTATTCACGTGTTTAAAGTAGGAAAATGATAATGAAAAAGCTTGTTTTTATTCTGATTTTTTGTCTTTGTGGGTGTGTGCATAAGCAAACGCAAATTTTACCCAGTAGTGACACCATTATCAAATTAAAGAGTGATGAAAAAATAGGTATTATTGCTGAATCACAAACATACTCATACCAATTTACAAGTGCCGATGCGATAGACAAGCTCAAAAGCTACCGTAATTTTTTAGCAGAATATAAAAATGATATTGAAAAAGTCTCTATCACTTTTTTCCGAGAACATGCAAGCGATGAAATGATCGTTCGGTATAGTAATCTTATCCCAGAAAAAACAGTTTTAAACAATAACAATTTTTCAATGAAGTCTAAATCAGAATGGGTGTTAAAAGATGGTTATTATCAAGTGTCATTTAGCACAAAAGGAAATGCCTATAAGCAAGCAAATACGCTATCTGATCAATATTTATTACCAACCCCCATTACCGTGTTAGTCAAACCTAGAAATGAAATAAAAGCTAGTGAGGACATCACAGGTGATGTAGCAGGTTTAATTATATTGCCAGTTTTTATTCCATTAATGATGATTAGTTGTATTATGGGACCTTGTTAAAAGCTATGTATAAAAGCTATGCATAAAAGCTCTGTGTAGAAAAAGTTCGCCATCACATGCCAGGAAAATGAGAATAATTGATCTACTGCCTATGATTGGAAGTGGAAAAGCAGAACAAAAAAGCTAGCCAATGTGTTGTTATAATTTACTATTATTAATGACCAAAAAGCTGAGTATTTTAAATATGCTCAGCCCTTTTTTAATAGCTATTAAACATTTTAACTTTACTTGCTAAATTTGAAAATGCACACTTATTTGTGCATAGTCACTATGCTTATCGTTAGTGATATTGAATAGGGTGTTCACTTTGTTCATCATGTACTATTTGTTTATCATGTACTAAAAGTAGACATGTGTCACTTGATGATACTGCTTGTTGTAAGCGAGCTTTGTCTTGCTCATTAAGTTTATTGATACAAGCAACCACATAACTGCAAGTTTTGTTTTGTAACGCTTTTTCAATAGTTGATATTAAGTTTGCGTTATTTAAATTTGCTAGATGAACAACTTTGTTTTTATCTAAACCTGCGATATTAATCCATGAACGCTTTAACATTGGTCGGGTCGAAAGCCATAATTGCCATTTTTTAGCTTTGTTAAGTGATTTTAATAAAGGCCGTTGTTGTTGTAATACTTGTTGAAAAGGTGATTCAAAATTAATCGCCATAAGTTGTTGTGTTGAATGTTCAATAAGCATAATAATCTTAATACTGTTTTTATATACAGTACATGTTAGTACAGTATTTCCCGCTTGTAAACTTTATTTTGATTGGTTTTTTATATTATTTACAACTATTCAACTTTAAGAACGTAACCATTGATATGACAATATTCCTAAAAAAGTCATTAAAACAGAACCAATTACATGTATAAATAGGGTTGCCAACCCCCAAGATATTCGACCTTCTTGTAAAAAATTGACAATTTCGGCTGAAAAGGTTGAAAACGTTGATAACCCGCCACAGAAACCCGTTATAACCAATAACCGCCATTCTGCCGATAGGTTAGAATGATTAAAAAAAGCAATCGCAAAACCAATAATGTAGCCTGCAACTAAATTTGATAGTAGTGTACCTAATGGGATAGCAAAAGTGATCGCATTGAATTTAAGTGATAAAAACCACCGTAATAAACCGCCAGCTACAGAACCCACTGAAATGGCTAACACCAGTTTTAGCATGATAAAACATCCTTAATGATAAAAAACATCAAATTAACTTTAACAAAATCTTAGTATTGGCCTTTTATTGCTAATTACAATAAAAATCATTTCTTAAATAATCAAAATCCATAAAATTATAGCGTCATCATACCAGTTGAAAATACAAATAGGAACTTCTGACCAAGTTGCGATAGAATGTTCATCATTAAGTAAAAAATTGGGGTATAGATATGTTTACGGGTATTGTTCAAGGCGTTGGTCAGATTATTGATATTATAGACCAAGATAAATTAAGAACTTATAAAGTGAAGTTACCGCATCAATTAACCGATAACATTGAAATTGGGGCTTCGATAGCCAATGATGGTTGCTGTTTAACTGTAACGAAGTTTGATAATAGCGTAGTATCATTTGATATTATGGAAGAAACGTTAGCATTAACCACATTAGGTGATAAAAAAATTAACGATTTTGTAAATATAGAACGAAGCGCAAAATTTGGTGATGAAGTGGGTGGGCATATTATGTCAGGGCATATATCTTGCACAGCAATAATTGTTGATATTCAAAAAACAGCAACTAATTGCCATATGACACTACAGTTACCATCTCAGTTTAGCAAATATGTATTATATAAAGGCTTTATTGGTATTGACGGTGCGAGTTTAACGGTTGGGCAGATAGATAAAGATAGCTTTACGATTCATTTAATCCCTGAAACGTTAGCTATTACCACGTTAGATTCGAAAACGGTAGGGGATAAGGTAAATATTGAAATTGATGCTCAAACACAAGCTATTGTTGATACCGTTGAACGGGTACTGGCGGCAAAATAATCTTGAGTAATTGGAATAGGCGATAAATAATAATACTTATACTCATGAATAAATAAAGATTAAAACCACACAGACTAATTGCGTTTTAACATTCAATAATCAATTTTAGTTAAAAATTCAAGGCTCTGGGCTACTTTTTTAAGTAATAGATTGGCTAAATAAGAACTATTAAGCTAATCCAGGGCCTAATTTATCACGGCAAGATGCTAATAATTAAAGATGAGAGTAATTAACCGATCAAATAACGACGTTTTTTGTATTAAAGCCTTTAATTGTAAAGCATAATGTATCTTTGTAATATTGACTAACCCTAAATAAGATAAGCAATACTTACTTTTGTAAAATAATAACAATATCGCAGGTCTATTATGGAGTAATAATTTAGGCCACTCATCACCTCAAAACCATTAAAAACTTTAATAAAATCAATGGTTTTTCTGAATGATTTTTTCTCTAATCAAGCAGGCTATTGATCGATAGTTTGTTTAAAAAATAGACTTGATTTTTTCTCAAATCAGCGCTTATATATAACAGTGATGAGCATGGTGCTTATCACTCATTTAACTTTGGAGGAACTTATAATGGTACAAAAATTTGCTCCGTACGGTAGTGATGTCTCGTCTGGCACTTATAAGTGTGCCGACTGTGGGTATGTTTATTCAAACCAAAGTAAGAAATCGTTACCTCCTTGTCCTGATCATAATAAAACACCGCATAGCAAAAATGGTTGGTATATTATGTCTGGGCAAGGGGATTCAGTTAAAGATCCTCATCCTGATAAAAAGTAATCTTATAAGTTAATACTATCAAAAGGTAGCCGACTAGGTTACCTTTTTTGACCGCATTAAAATTAAATTCATAATGTTATAGGGCTATATGATTTAAAAAGTAACACACTCATTCTTGTATAAAAATTAAGTGAATTATAAGAGCCACATTCATCAAAATAAGTGACGGAAAATAGGAAATAAAGAATCATCAAATCAATTTTTAAAGATCACACATTGTTTATTGCTTTTGCAATTTGTTATGTATTTATGATTAAGCAATATAAATAAGTGACATTGTCACTTATGGTAAAATACCCAATTATAAAAATTATTTTTCATTGATATATTTTATTACCAATATTTCCTCCTGTTGTTTGGGTATTCATCTTAATTAACTTAATATTTAATTATTTTTATCGATTTTGTATAATATAGTGATCTAATTAGAATTGTTACAATCAACAATAATTAATAATAAGGGATATATTGACTCAGTATTGGCAACTTTTAATAGCCAATTAAATTATGCTAAAAGCAAATGGATGTTGTGCTATTTATGCGATTAAAATAACATAACTTAATTAAGTTTCAATTTAAGGAATACCGAAGTGAAAAAACGAATAAAATTGGCTGTGCTACTTTCTTCATTTTTGATAATTTCGAACGCTTATAGTGCGGAATTGCCCTCGTCAGCTAATATCACAAAAGCTTTCGCTGATAGCGCTAAAAGATCAATATTAGGCGAAGGAGGAAAGTTTCCTGTTAAAACTGAAGCGGGCTACGAAGTCACTAATATTTTTTATAATCTGAATAACGTCGTATTTGAATATAGTATGCCAACTGATAGCCAAAGCGTTTCCATTGTAGATATTACTGAAGGAATCAGACTTGGGCTCAATGCACAATTTTGTAGTAAACAAGATGTGATTGATGTATTACGGGCTTATGATATTCGCTTCTTGTTCCGTTTCCAATTCAATGATGATCGAAATGTACCAGCAACATTGTCAATTGATGAAATTTGTGAAGAACCAAAATAAATAGCTTTGGCCATCGCCCCAAGTAGTTCGTAAAATTAACGCTCATTTTGCGAACTTACTTTATTCAAAGTTACTGCTAGCTGATTTATTAAGTTATTTTTGTAAAAATTTTTTAGATTTTCTATTTACATAACTAAACCTTTGCATAATAGCATAATTCACTTTTCAAATTCTGCACTGCATATTCGCTTTTTATTGATTTATTATCATTGTTGCCGCTTTCTTTTTGGATTATTATCACGACAAGCACTAATTAGCATACCTTGCGATTAAAGTTGTGATGTTATATTGAGTTAATCAGAAAAAGGGAAACAATGATGAGCCTTAAAAATAGATTAGTTGAATACACGCAGACTTTGAATAATGTTCAAATTGATAATCCTTTCAAAAAGTTTCCTGACTATCAAGTTCTTAGACACAAAAGTAGTGGTAAGTGGTTTGGTCTAATTATGTCAGTAGAGAAAAATAAATTAGGTCTCAACTCGGAAGAGGTCGTGGAAATCATTGATGTCAAATCCGATCCTGAATTAATTTCTATAATAAAAAATAGCACTGGTTTATTACCAGCATATCATATGAATAAAAATAACTGGATTACCATAATGCTTGATGGATCTGTGCCACTGGAACAAATAATACATTTATTAGACTACAGTTATAATTTAACGAATAAGGATAAAGTTTGAATCTGCACTGATATATCTAATGACTGTCTCGACAAATAAATAACCGTGTAATTCATGAAAAACGGCTATAAAAAAGTGATCTAAGCCAAGTTACTCAACAACTGTTTTTTGTTTCTCACAATCTATGAGTAGTTATATGATAAATCCCCTATAGAGCATGCGAGGTAAATATCGCCGGTATTTTTATAAAAACATATTGAAAATCATTATGTTTTAAATAAGGAGTCACTGGATCACACGGAATTATTTTATATATAGAAGTTTGATTTTATTTTAGAACAACAAACAGAACGATAAATCTTATTGTTTAAAATAAGATTTATCAGAAAATATTATTCAATTGCATTATAATGCCTAAGGACAATCCATTTACCATTTATTTAGGAATCAATTCATGTCATTTGACTCTCTTGGTTTAGATGCCGAGATTTTAAAAGCAATTCAAGAACAAAACTATACCAGCCCGACGCCCATTCAACAACAAGCTATACCGGTCATTTTATCTGGTAAAGATCTTATGGCGAGTGCACAAACAGGGACAGGTAAAACAGCGGGCTTTGGCTTGCCTATTTTACAAAAACTGCTTGAGCAGAAAACTAAAGACGCTAATAATCCAAATAGCAAAAAAAATAAACGTTCTTTATATGCCTTGATTTTAGCGCCAACACGTGAGCTTGCAGCCCAAATTGGCGAAAATATTCGTGGCTACAGCCGTTATTTACCGATTCGATCCTTAGTGGTATTTGGTGGTGTAAGTATTAATCCTCAAATGATGAAATTACGGGGCGGTGTGGACATATTAATTGCAACACCGGGACGATTACTTGATTTAGCACAACAAAATGCTGTGGATCTTTCAACCGTGAAAATGCTAGTATTGGATGAAGCCGATCGCATGTTAGATATGGGATTTATTCATGATATCCGTCGTGTGATTGCTAAATTACCGAAAAAACGCCAAAATTTAATGTTTTCAGCAACTTTCTCCGATGAAATAAAAGTGTTAGCGCAATCTCTATTACATTCACCAGAATCTGTTGCAGTAGCTAAAACCAATAGCGCTTCAGAGCAAATAACCCAATATATACATAGAGTAGATAAACGCCGTAAACGAGAGCTATTGTCTTATTTAATTGGTAAAAACCAATGGCAACAAGTATTAATCTTTACCCGCACTAAATATGGTGCAAATCACTTAGCGGAACAGCTAACTAAAGATGGCATTAAAGCAGCTGCTATTCATGGTAATAAAAGCCAAGGGGCACGAACTAAAGCCTTAGCCGATTTCAAAAGTGGGCAAATTAGAGCATTAGTAGCCACTGATATTGCAGCAAGAGGCCTTGACATTGAGCTGTTGCCTTATGTAGTTAATTATGAATTACCACAAGTTGCTGAAGATTATGTACATCGCATTGGGCGAACAGGGCGTGCACAAAATGAAGGGCAGGCTATTTCGCTCGTGTGTATTGATGAACTGGCTCAATTAAAAGCGATTGAAAAATTAATAAAAAAGCCGATTCCAGAATTAACAACTAACGGGTTTGAAGTTGATCCAAAAATTAAAGCAGAGCCTGTAAAAAAATCATTGCCAAGGCGAGCATCACCAAAAAGAGCGAATGTAACGGGGGCTGGTCGATCGTCGCACTCTAATCAAAAGAGTATTAAATCTTCAAATAGATCGAATCACTCTAATAATAAAAAAACTAATATTTAACAAAGTAGAAGGAAACTATTATGGTAAATCGTAGCAAGCGTTTACGAAAAAAATTACATATTGAAGAGTTCAAAGAATTAGGCTTTACTGTTAGCTGGTCTTTTGACGAAGGCACAAGCGAAGAGACTTTAGATAACATTGTTGATCAGTTTATTCTTGAAGCCATTCAACCAAATGGTTTAGCTTATGAGGGGAGTGGTTATTTAAATTGGCAAGGTATTATTTGCACCCAAAAATTAGGAAATTGTACTGAAGAACATCGTGACGTTGTCACAAAATGGTTGGAAGATCATGGTTTAAAAAATGTTAAAACCAGTCAACTTATTGATATTTGGTGGGATGAGTTAGCATTTTAATTATTAGGTTATTTTTAAATATACGTTATTCTTAAATAAAAGTAGTCACGTATGTGGCTATTTTTATAACTGAATTTTATCGTACTAATGGTGAATTTATTTTTTATTAACTATTATATTAATATCAACTACATCACCTATTATATTTACATCTTTTTAAGGATGGCTATTTATAATACAATCATACAAACGATAAAATATATCAAATAATAAGTGGATTACCTCGGTGAGTAAAAAACTATCATTAAGATAATTACTGTCTACTATTTGGGCAAGGCTCAATTACATTATGAGTGAAAACGCTATTTTCAAGCTTGATAAAAAATATACATCTTTTCTATTAAAACAGTCAGGTGCGTATTGATTTTATTATGTTTTTACCTTGTTGTTTTTTACAAAAATCAAAAAAAATTTCAATCCCTTAAAGCTTTCTCCAAAGCTTAATATGTTTTTTTTACATTCCTTTACAAAAAATCACAAAAAAAACTAGCCAAGCTTTTTTTTAACATTATAATTTTAACGGTAAAAATTAAATTAGCTTTTTTACAGGCTAATAATCATAAAAAATAAATAAAACAATATTTTATTTGTAAGGTGGGATGTTATGCAGTATAATCTTGGACAACAGACAACAGACAACAGACAACAGACAACAGACAACAGACAACAGACAACAGACAACAGACAACAGACAACAGACAACAGACAACAGACAACAGACAACAGACAACAGACAACAGACAGGGCAAGCCTATGCCTTAAATTTATCCAACAATTGCATTAGCCGGTTTTTTACACTTCGCTCGTTTATATCATCAAAATTATCCACCAAATTATTTAAAAAAATCCCGTTGGCATTAGCGCCAGTATTGTTATTGCCGTATTCGCAAGGTTCGCAAGCATTAACGGTACATACTAGCCAAGTGATTCAAGGTAGTGCCCCGTATTTAACGTTTGATGGTGGTAAAACCAAAGTGACCACAACAACGGAGTTATTAGGTATTAAATTATCGGATGGTCGAGAATTCACCCCTACAACCAATAGTTCATCACCCGCAAATCCAATTGAGTTACCTGCAGTGGGTCAAAGCTTTGCTGATATTCAAATGTTAGTCCCGCCATCAACTAATTCTGTAAGTTTAAATGAGTTAGTAACAAACTATAATTATTGGGGCGATGATGATGGCGATGGGCAGGAAGCAGGAGAGATAACCGCAACAGGGAATTTAGCGGTTAGTATTACAGATAAGAATGGTAAAACAGTGAATCGTAGTGAAGTATTAATGATATGTAATGCGCCTTATAAAGTGGTAATAAGTAGCGAAGAGGGTAGTTTAAGTACCCGTTACGGCGTTCCTAATAGTAGTACTTTCACTGGTGACACAGCAACATATTATATTAATCCAAAATCATCACCATTTATTTGCTTTGCAAGACCAGCTTTAAAGAGCTCATCTGAAACTTGGATAAACGGCATTTTGGTTGACCATACTGGTCCGGCTACTGTCTGGAATCCGGATAAAGGTTTCCTTACGCGCTCAGTCACGCCATCGCAATACGGACGAAACTTTCCAACCGCAGGAATTGATGGTGTATATTTTGACTTAGATATAGGTGGAGTTGATGCCAGTCAACTAACGTGGTTACCCGTTACGCATGGAGGAATAACCGCTACTGTAACAAGGGCGTTACCAACAGATGATTATTGGATATCCGATCATTCAGTACCAGTAACGCGTGTTACGCTAAAAGGTCCAGAGGCAAAGAGCCAATTGAACAGTCCTCATCCTAGTGCAATTACTAAGCCAAATTTGCCGCAGACATTTGAGTTAGTGGGTAGAGATAGTCGTGGTAATGCAGTAGTGAAATATGGGTTTATATTACAGAAATGGTTTGTCAATGGAGGAGTTGTAAATTACAGAACTTATTCTGAAGCAGAAACTTGGTGTCGTGATTTAGGTTATCGTTTGCCACAGGTAAATGAGCTAACTAACGCTGTCTGTTCTGGTTTGTTAGGTAGTCGTTGTCAGGGTGCTGTTGGAGGCAAACCATCATCAAGTGGCAATTATTATCAGCGTCAAATAGGAGCTGGATTATTGGCGGAATGGGGCAACATGATTGATTACCCAGATACAAAAGAGATAGAATCCTGGACAAGTGAAAAATTCATAGTGGATAGTTATAATGCAACAATAATTGGGGGAAAGAATGAGAATGTGTCGGAAAAACAAACCAGTCCAGTTGTTTGTGTCACGCCTTAGCATTTATCACTGAATCCTGTAGGTCGCAGTTAGGTTTATGAAGCTAACCAAGGACAAACCATCAAAGAACCAAGCCCGCATAAGCCGAGGCGCTGAGCGGGGTATCTAGCAAACTTGTACTTTAATGACGGAAAGTCAAGAAAAATACTTCCCCGACTGACGATGCCTAAGCTGTGAAGAGTTACTCAACATAAACAATTAGACATTATCATAATAAAAATTGAGTAAAATTAGTACCAAAAAAACAGCTATTTTTTAGCTGGTTTTTTGTATAAATGTCAAACGATTTTTTTATAAAAATATCAAAAAGTGATGATGTGTGATTGTAGTAAGGTGGTTTTTTGTGGCGTATAATTTGGTCTCCAATAAACAACTTTCTAACGTAAAATCAACATGAAATTTAATGTAATTATTGCAGCCTTAATGGCAACCAGTTTATCTTGTGCTGCTGTAGAGCCTGCTCCGCATTGGGATTATGAAGGCGAATTTAAACCCGAAAATTGGGGAAAACTTTCACCTGAATTTTCAACCTGTGAAAACGGCAAAAATCAATCGCCGATCAATATTGAACATGCACTAAAAACCCATCATGATAAACTTAAACTGGCGTTTAAACCCAGCAAGCAAGAAATCATCAACAACGGCCATACCATTCAAATCAATGTTAACGAAGGTAATACCTTAGAAATTGATAATGAAATCTTTACGTTACAACAATTCCATTTTCATGCACCAAGCGAAAATATGATTAAAAGTAAACCCTTTCCGATGGAAGCTCACTTTGTTTATAAAAATGACAATGGTGACTTAACGGTTGTTGGTCTTATGTTTAATAGGGGAAAATCTAACCCCGAATTAGCTAAAGCTTGGCAACATATTCCGACACAAGTAGGAAACACTGCGACATTAAGTCAGTCGGTTAATATTAAGGCATTATTGCCAAATAGATTAGATTTTTACCGCTTTAGCGGCTCACTAACAACACCGCCTTGTACGGAAGGTGTGAGATGGATTATTTTAGAACAAGAAAGTAGCGCATCTGCCACACAAATTGAAAAATTCCACTCAATCATACATCATGATAACAACCGTCCAATTCAGCCTTTAAATGGTCGTGTGATAGTTAATTAATATTTTTTGGCTCTATCGGTGAAAGCGAATAGAGCCAATAATTAGTGCACTTATCACTTATAACACACTAAAATATATAATGTATTTTTTAATGGTTTTTTGTCACTAAACATTACACGAATAACGTATAAAAATTTTACGCTATCATCAAATAATATGAATACCCATGTCAAAAATGAAAATTCATATAATCAGGGCTGCTTTATTGATTTTATGTTCAGGTATTTTTTCTTTATCTTATTTTTAAGTGTTTTAGTATCTTGATAGTCATCACTCATATTCTATAAATACGAGTGGATAGGTTAAAGTAACTGACCTATCTATCGTTATATGCTTTTAGGGATGAAAACATGATTATAGGCAAATTAAGGTCAAATCATCAAAGAAAAGTAGTCTTAGCTTAAGAGCAATTGCGCCCACCAATATAACAGCAATACTCAATCCAGCACGAATTACAAAACAAGTTAGGTTTGTAATAATGTACTTAATCCATAATCGATCACCTAATATAAGTGATTAATGACTTAAATTTTAAAAAAGGTTATATTATTCAACAATAAAAATTGTGTTTTTTATAATTAAAAAGGGATAGTTAACATGAAAGGAAAAATTTTTAGTATTGCCATAATATTATTAGCTGGAGCTTGTATGCCCCTTTCAGCTAATGCAATTTATGAGATAACTTGCCCTGATTCAGTTCAGGTAAACGCTATCCCCACCGAATTAGAAACATTACCTGAAGGATGGCAAATATCCGAACAAAAAAATCTGTTTTTGCGAGTTGATAGTGGTGAAGTATACCATGGTAAACCAGTGAATTTAGGACAGATGATACCCTTTACAATTACCATTAAAGGTAAAAAATATAAGGATTCATGGAGTGTTGATACTCGTTATGATACACCCAATGATACTGGTTATTGGTTTAATTGTTCTTATTCACGTAATCGGGTTCGCCTAATAAAACACATCGATCCGACCATGAAAACCTGTTGGGTAATCACTTCAAAAGATGCAAAAGGTAATACGAAAGTAAAACTAAATTGCGATAAAAAAATACATGAAGGTCAACAATCATACTCTAAACGTGAAAATAAAGTTAGTTTAAGCTCTAACATCGGATAAAGTTAGATAGCAAAAATAGCCTTGGTTTGGATAGTTAATAGCCTAATGCATTTAACTTAATAAAACGATATTAACTATTAGAAATCATTGCTTTTTTATAAGATTAAGAAGGAATAGCAAACATGAAAGGTAAAATTTTAAGTCTAGCAGCAATTGTCGTAATGGGGGGGAGTCTTTGCCGTTCAGCTAATGCAAATCAAGAGATAGTTTGTCCCGAATCGGTAAAAATAAAATATGCTAAACCTGAACTAGAAGTTGTGCCTGAAGGCTGGGAAGTGTCTGAAAAAGGCTATGATATGAATAAAATTAATGGTTTAATCTTGCCAGAAGATATCGCTCACACCAGTTCTCTTATTCGACTAAATCAAGTGGAAGTATATTCAGGAAAATCAACTGACTCAGCAAAACGAATAAAACCCAAGCCCGCAACGATAAATGGGAAAAAATATCAGGCAGTTTGGTTGTTAGAGAGCAGTGATGATACTAATAAACTGAGCTTTTGGGCTAGCTGTAATTATAACTACAATAACGAAGTACAATTGACAAAGCCTATTGATACATCACTGAAAACTTGTTGGGCAGTTGACACCCAAGATCAGCATCAAGGAACACTTGCTAAATTAGTGTGTAGTACTGAAAAAGCAAAATAAATTAATATTAGTTTGGATATTTCGGGGATATGTTCACATTTCCCACAAAAGTTATACCTCAATAAAGACAGTAAAAGGTAGTCGTTTGTGACTGCCTTCTACTTTTGTCAGAGATTGGCTTTTTATATAGTCCTTTATCACACTTATAACTATATTGGAGCAAGTGATATAAATAATGAAAATCTGATCGGATTAAATCGTTATATAGATTGCTTCTCTATATGTTGATTTATAAAATCAATGACAGGTTGCCAAATTTCTTGTTCGGGTGCTTGATAATCCCATAAAGGTGTAACCAACTCATCTAATATTTGCAATTTAGCGAGAAAATTTTTTGAATAGGTTTGACGTTGTTCATCTGACATGGATAGTAACCTTTCTGACGAAATGTATTTGCGCTTTTGCCGTGGGTTTTCAATAAAATTGCCTAAACTACATAATTCTTTCTCATTTTCACATTCTGAATAGGAAAAGGGATAAGTTTGTTCTACTTGTTCAAAAGCATCTGCAATTTGCGGTAAATTTACTGCTTTCATTGCCGGTACAACATATTTTGCTGTAGCATAATTCCATAAAAGATTACACCAACCATCACTTTGCCAATGACTAATGGTATGAATGACAACAAAAGCATAGAAAGCATTTCGATCCAGTTTTGTGCTTAGCTCTGATTCGCAAGGGATACACTTATAAATCTTATCAAAGAACGCGATGACATCTTCAAAATCAGATAGCTTTTTATTCTGAGTTAACATATTAATTGTTATCATATTATTTCCTTATCCTAATTTATTTGAATTTTAACATATTTGAACAGCAATGAAATGCTATCTTAGCAGCAGTCTTAAAACTGTGCTGTTTTATGGGGTGGTTACAACCTGTCCCTTGATATTCACGTCCGTTATAGGTATAAATACATTCAATGATATAAGGACATTGGGCTAATACATCATTTTGTAGAAACTGTGTTGAGCTAAATTGGGATTTATCGGGGTATATGACCCCATAAAGCTCACGTAAAAAATCAGTCTCGTGTTTTTTTTCGTTTCATTTTTAAGTAACGGTAAACGTTTGGTGTCAACATAGAGCATTCCGCCTTGATAGGGTTTATTATCGCGCTTAGCTTATCTTCTTAATTTATCTTCAATGGACTTTTCAACTTTAACCAGATGTTTAATACCATAAAAGAGAGTTTTATATCGTTCGTTTTTACTTGTCAAAGGAACAAATGTAAATACCCCAAACTTAGTACAAGATTCAAGTAGAAAATAATACTCCTTGTTTAGGGTTTTATACTCAATCTGCGTCATATTATTTAATGCTTCATGAGGTTTTTCGTTGTTATAACTGGTTAGCCATTCTTCTGTTACCTTTCTTGCTTGTTCCAGATTATTAAATAGATATAAATCGAGTACCTCTGTGCGATAGATGCGATTAAATCGTTCCAATATACCCATTTTGATATGGGTTGCCGAGCTCAATATAATCAATGGCTATATCATGTGATTTAGCCCAGTTAATAAACGTATTTCCAGTGAATTCCGGTCCATTATCGACTCGTATTTTGAGTGGATAATTATGATATTCAGCCAGTTTATCCAGATAACGGGTGATCCTGCCAGCCGGCAAACTGACCGCAATATCAATGCCTAGCACCTCACGATTAAAGTCATCGATGACATTGAAGTGTGGATAATTCAACAGTAGATTCCTCCCACAATTGAACGTAGTTTATTCGACTTGCCTACGATAGTTATTGCTAGTTAGGTAGTTTCTGTGAAATAAATAGTGCTGCTAAATTTCCTGCAATTCCATTACCAATTATGATTAGTTTATTCTTTTTTATATAAGCCCTTTAGACTCTATATAAATTAATCCAAATGATTTTTAAAGTTTAATATCACATACATCAGCTCTTTCCATATAATTTGTGGAAACTGAAGAAAATAGAATTTTTTTATTTTTATCAATAAGATAAGTTGCAGGAATAGGCAGTTTATACGTCTTATCATTATTAAATAATTCTAAATCTGCTCCCATGTTTTTATAGATATCACGAACATTTTCTTGCAGCGTAAAAACAAGCCCATATTTATCAGCAATTTCGTTCCCTTTATCAGAAAGTATTCTAAATTCGAGGTTATTTCGTACCGTTACATCGTGATTAAAATGAATAGTTTGAGGAGAAATCGCAATAACCGTTGCACTATCAATAAGATTGTTATTTATAGCTTCTTGGTAATGTGCTAATTCAGCCATACAAAACGGACACCAATTACCACGAAAAAAGCTAAGTATAACTGGATTATGTTGCAATGTATCGTAGAGCGAAATAGGTAGACCCTCAGCATCTGGCAACGTAAAATCAGGAGCTATATCACCGACTTTAAGAGCGTGGTTTTCTAAATTTAGCTCTATAAGTTCATGAAGTGATTGTCCGAACGCATTTAAAATATCAACTGGCACAGTTTGCGCCATTTCTTTTTGTATTAGCTCAAGTTTTTCATTTAATTTCATGATTATTTTCCTTTAGAGGTTTATTTATTGTGCGTATAGCTTTTTTAACAATACGCTGTGTAAATGCTGAATCACTTTCTGATAACCATTGTGAATAGAGGTCTGATACCCAACTTGGTCGAGTTTTACTTGCATCATTTAACCAATTAGCAACTGAATCTTGGACATATTTTTCAGGTTCGTTTTTTAATGGTTCAAGTAAAGAAAGAGCCATTTCAGGTTGTGTTTTTAACTCACTAATATGCTTAGACCAACCCCCTCTAGGCCTTAAACATTCAACAGCAAACCACCTAACGTAGGGATTTGGGTTTATTACCCAAGTAGAAAGTAATTGAATAGAAACAATTAAATCAGAAGATAATTTTTCTCGAACGGCCATCCAAACCCATTTGCAAACTCTAAAGTGGATATCTTTAGCGTAAGATTGAATCTGGATAAGTAATTCTTGTAGCGATAGTGGAGGTTTCTTTTGGGTAAGAACCACTCTAAATAAATGCTCTTGATCTATTTGTAAGCATTCATTGAGATTAGTCGTGGCACCAAGCCCGTTATTCAATATGTCAATACGATTCATTATTCGTAATACCCTGGTAATATGATATTGTTGGGGTAGATGATTTTTTAATCTGTTCAGTTAACTTTCCATGTATCGTATCACTCATAAAATACTGACTCATAAAGACCGAATGAAGTCGATATGGAGTAAAACCGAAGGTTCTTCCCATTGTCAGCAATTCATAATAACAATCAATAATCTGATCTACATGTAATACTATTAAAAGCCGATTATTCGGCATAATTATTAAGTACGGAGAGAAATAAGGTAGTTTTCGTTCACTTTTAATAAGCCCTTTGAGAACATATTCTCGACTTATCAACCAAATAGCTTCAAAAAACGCATCATACGTGGAAGCAAATTTTATTGTTATCTTATCTTTAATAAAAGATGATTTGTTAAGATGCGTAACAATTCTAAGATTCTTTGTTTCCTGAAGCATATCAGTAATCTCTAAATTCATAAATTATAATTAATCATCTTTAAGCTGAGACATTTTATTTAAAATACAAACGAGCGTTTTAATTTCAGAATCTGTTAAATTTTTTGTAATGTTAGCAATCCAAAGACTATGTTCCTTGAAGATTCGGTGTATCAAATCTTGGCCTTTTTTAGTCAGAGTAATATCAATTTTTCTTCCATCGGTGATGTCTTCAGTTTTATTGACCAATTTTTCTTTAACTAAAGAATGAATGAAAGAGGTTATCGTTGGTTTTGTAACTCCACTCAGAGTAGCAATTTCTTGCGGTGATAGCACCTTATGCTCAAATAGAAGTACGAGCACCATAAAACGCCCCTCAGATAACTGATAATCACTTAGTCGTTTAGCACATTCTTTGTCTATTCTCATTCCAGTAGAAAGTATACTAAAACAAGCTTCTACCGATAATATATTGGCTGCTTTATGTTTTTTAATAATACGAGCTAATGATATATATTTTTTTTCCAACTTCACGATTATGACCTCCTTTTAATATAGTTAGATGTCTAACTAAACTGCCAAAAAAATAGTTAGACATCTAACTATATCTGGATTATAAAAAAAACATATTCCTTGTCAAGAAATATTAAAAAATAATTTCACTTAAGTATAAAGCTCATCAACAAAACAAATTAATACAGATTGTAACTATCCCCTAAAATAGTACAGCAAAAAAGTAGAAAATTCTCTATGATAAAAGTAAAGGGGATTTAATTATGAAAAAAATGACTGAACATCAAATCGTCGCTATTTTAAAAGAAGCTGAAGCGGGTATTCCCGTTAAAGAACTGTGCCGTAAATATGGCATGGGTAATTCAACTTTCTATAAATGGCGAGAAAAATACGGCGGAATGGAAACGTCGGATATCAAACGCTTAAAGGAGCTGGAGGCTGAAAACCGCAAGCTTAAACAGATGTTTGCCGAACTGAGCTTAAAATCCCAGCTTCAGGAAGAAATTATAAAAAAGCTTTAGTGCCAACTGGGGCACGTAAAACGTGGGCACAGCAACTACAACAAAATCATTCAGTTACTATTGCTATGAGTTGTGCCATTGTTGGCTTAAGCCGTTGTGCTTACTATTATCAATCTAAGTTACAGGATGATTCGGTGATTGTTTCGGTGTTGAATGCTATCACAGACCGGCATTTACGCTGGGGCTTTCCTAAATGTTTTAATCGTATCAGAAAGCTCGGCTATCAATGGAATCATAAACGGGTATATCGGGTGTATTGTGAATTAAAGCTTAATCTCAGGGTAAAGCGTAAAAAACGCATTCCTCCACGATGCCCGGAAAGGTTATTAGTCCCCAATAAACAAGGTGAATGTTGGTCAATGGATTTTATGAGTGACAGTAGTCGTAATCAACGTCGATTTAGGACATTCAATGTCATCGATGACTTTAATCGTGAGGCGTTAGGTATTGATATTGCAGTAAGCTTACCGGCAGGGAGAATTACCCGTTACTTAGATAAACTGGCCGAATATCATGGGTATCTATTAAAAATACGAGTCGATAATGGACCAGAATTTACAGGAAAAACCTTTACCAACTGGGCTAAATCACATGATATAGCCATTGATTATATAGAGCCTGGTAGCCCATATCAAAATGGCTATATTGAACGATTTAATCGTACCTATCGTACTGAAGTACTCGATTTATATCTTTTTAACAACTTAGCACAAGCAAGGAGAATAACCGAAGAATGGCTAACCAGTTATAACACCGAAAGACCGCATGAGGCATTAAATAACATGACACCGATTGAGTATAAAACACTAAAACAAGCAGCATGATTTTCTACGTGAGCTGTGTACTAAGTTTGGGATATTTACAATATTACAATTTTAATATGTTTTGCTTTTTTACAATTTTCTTTTTAATTTCAAGTGAAATATATTCAAGCTAATATTGACAATATCTTAATAAAAAGGTCAGTATTTTATATTTAAATGATGTTATTTTTCATTTACAATATAGGCTTGTTTTAGTGGTTACTATATTTCTTTTTTATCTAACTAAATAAAACAAAAAAGATTTTATAAAAACTAACCAATGTACTATAAAAATATTATATTAAACAATGCATTGATAAATTGAATGGGTTATGGTAGAATGAAAGACACAACACAACACAACACAACACAACACAACACAACACAACACAACATTAATTTGTTCTTTTTGTAAAAAAATATTACCAAGCAAGTCTCTCGAAAATTTATTATTTGTTTATAAAAATCACCATAAATACACTATTTATGATCTTAAATTGATAAAAGTACAAAAAATTGAGGTGATAAATTTCATCTTTTTAGTTTTTATGACATTATTAGCCATTACTAATAGTCATGCTGCTTTATCTACAAAGACAATAAAAACAATTGAAGGTTCTGCTCCTTATATCAAATTAAATGGCTCTGCTATTAATGAACTAGCTGATTTATTAAGTTTTCAAAAATCCGATAGTTCCTCTGGTTCTGTAGTCATTGATCCATCGATGAACAAAGTAATTTATGCGCATGATGGGGACAAATTTAATCAATTTATTACGAAAGTTGTTGCTGATGGACAACCAAATCACTTATCAAATGTTGTGGGGGTAAGTTATGGTGATGATGATGGTGATTTCGCTCATTTAACTATGGGAATAACTGGTACTTTAACTGCTACTTGGCGTTATCGACAGCCAGATGGTACGATAAGAACGTTATCTGCTGATGAATTAAAAAACAATTTAGATTCATGTAAAAGCCCATATCAATTGACGATTAGCGCTGATAATATTAAAGCGCAATCTCAATATGGCATACCATTTGAACATGCTTATGGCAGTCTTAGCAAAACATATACAATAAAAGTTGATGATTTCAAAATTTGTTATATAAAGCCTGCTAGTTTACAAATTTATGATGCTTCTGGCATTGACAAAAATACTTGTACCAATACGACAAATTGCAAATTTATAGGTGGTTATAACCCTAAAGTTTTCTTCCCTAATGAAGGGTTTTCTGCTTTGGCTTCTACTAAGTTTCCGACAACGGCTTTTGATCAAGCAAAATTTACTTTAAGAATGAGTAACGAACAGAGTGATTATATTTATACATCAAGTAATCCGAATTTAGTTTCGATAAGTAATGTAGCAGGAAGTGAAGGTGTTGTTACCTTTAATTCATCTGTTCATCCCAATTTACCTTTTAATGTAATCTTAACAGCAAGGACAAAACCCAATGTAATAACGCCTTCAAAAACGTCTATTTATTCTTTTACCATTAATAAATGGATACGCGCACTTCCTCCAACACCATATAAAACAGAGCAGTATTTAGATACTGGAAATGGTATTTTCCCTGCAGCTAATGCTTGTGCTGGACGTGATTTAGGGATGATTAGTGCAGAAGAAGCGGCAAGTTATTTTTATTCGCCAAGTGAATTAACCAATGCACCTAGCGCAGCAACTGCCGTAACCGGGCATGGCATAGGTCTATTTCCTGAATGGTATCATAATCGAGAAGCAAGATTATCGCGAGATATTGACGGTACATTTTACGGAGAATGGGGAAATTTATATAAAGGATACCCTAATAGTGGTTTTGGAGCATCTGTTGGATGTACGTGGAGTAGTCAGGTATATACAAATGCGCTTATATTTGGTATTGATAGGGAAAACGGTTATGTAGGTTATAATTTGCTTAAATATGATGGTTGCACTCCAGTTTGTCGAAAATAGTAATGATAAATAATATTTTATCGTAGAGTGAAACAATAAAAATTATTGGTAACCAAAAAATAGCCACATTGGTATTTGTGGCTATTTTTATTAATGAATGATTATTCAATTCCTTGACTACGCAGATAATCTTCATAATTACCCGTATAATCGTTCACTTTTTCAGGTGTGATTTCAACAATTCGAGTCGCTAAGGAACTTACAAATTCACGGTCGTGCGAAACAAAGAATAGTGTGCCTTGATAAAGCTCTAATGCCATATTGAGTGATTCAATTGATTCCATATCAAGATGGTTTGTTGGCTCATCCATGACAATAATATTCGGGCGTTGCATCATCAATTTACCAAATAACATACGTCCTTTTTCACCACCAGATAGGACCTTAACTTGTTTTTTAATATCGTCTTGTGAAAATAATAATCGACCTAGAATACTACGCACGGCTTGTTCATCGTCGTTTGGTTGTTTCCATTGGCTCATCCAGTCAAATACCGTTAAATCGCCTTCAAATTCGTATTCATGATCCTGCGCATAATAACCAATATTTGCGTTTTCAGACCATTTTATATCGCCTTGCTCAGGAGTTAGTTCGCCCATTAGCGTTTTTAATAATGTGGTTTTACCAATACCATTAGTCCCTAAAATAGCAACTTTTTCGCCCACTTCAACCATGAGCTTAAGATTTTTAAAAAGAGGGCCATTGTCAAATCCTTTGGTAAGGTCTTCAACAACAAGCGCATTACGAAATAGCTTTTTATCTTGCTCAAAGCGAATAAATGGATTTTGTCGACTAGAAGCTTTGACTTCTTCAAGTTTGATTTTTTCAATTTGCCTTGCGCGTGATGTTGCTTGTTTTGATTTTGATGCATTGGCACTAAAGCGACTAACAAACGATTGCAGTTCACTAATTTGTGCTTTCTTTTTGGCATTTTCGGCTAACAAACGCTCTCTCGCTTGCGTTGATGCGGTCATGTAATCGTCGTAGTTACCCGGATAGATGCGCAATTCACCATAATCTAAATCTGCCATATGGGTACAGACCATATTCAAAAAATGGCGGTCATGCGAAATAATAATCATAGTACTTTCGCGTTGATTTAAGGTATCTTCAAGCCAGCGGATTGTATCAATATCTAAGTTATTGGTTGGTTCATCGAGTAATAAGATATCTGGATTTGAAAATAGGGCTTGGGCTAATAATACCCGTAACTTCCAACCTGGTGCGATTTCGCTCATTAATCCGTAATGTTGCTCAATTGGAATACCAACACCTAATAATAATTCGCCAGCCCGAGATTCGGCACTGTAACCATCCATTTCAGCATATTGGGTTTCTAAATCAGCAACTTTAAAGCCATCTTCTTCACTCATTTCAGGGAGTGAATAGATGCGATCCCGTTCTTGTTTGATCTGCCATAATTCGGTATGTCCCATAATTACGGTATCAAGGACAGTAAATTCTTCAAAAGCAAACTGATCTTGGCGTAATTTACCGAGTCTTTCATGTGGATCTAAAGCCACATTACCTGATGTAGGCACGAGATCGCCACCAATAATTTTCATAAAGGTAGATTTACCACTGCCATTAGCGCCGATTAGACCATAACGATTACCGTTGCCAAATTTAACCGAGATGTTTTCAAATAATGGCTTACTGCCAAATTGCATTGTGATGTTATTTGTACTTAACACGAAAATTGACTCTCTTTAAAATGCGTTTTGCTCAAAAGCAATAATTAGCCTTTGCATGACGTCGCGAAAATATAAATTGGCGCACATTATGCCATAATTAATCATTTTTGAGGATCTTTGTTTTAGATAACGGCATTTAGGAAGGGTATATTTAATTTAATTCTTAATATATTGTAAAATATAGGAAAGTTTCAGGACGTCTACACACCATAATTAAAATAAATTTCTAATATTTACAATATGTTAGCCATATCTTAAATTACTGTCAACAGCGTGAATTATTCCTAAATTTATTTTTACCCTTGATTTCAGGTTAATTGGGAAAGATATAATCACTTGATTACCGTATAACTCATTGATTGTTCTCAAAACCATTTTAAATTTGAAAATAAAATAAAATCAACAAACTAAAATTAACTGCAAGAGAATGATAATATTAATCGAATTTGTGTCAGATTTAAGCTAATTTGTGCCGATTATAGCTTGAAAATTCCTTATGATGGCTTTTATTTAATCGTTAAAAGAGGCCAACATGCATATTTTGTGCAAAGCGAAAGCCATTATTTATAGTACATTATTATTGAGCACAAGTTGCAGTTATGCGACACAATTACAATTAACTAGCACTGATCTTATCAATAATGGATTTACTACTCGGTTTATATCCAATCAATTTGGTTGCCAAGGCGAAAATATATCTCCACAAATTTCATGGAAAAATCTACCCAAAACGACAAAAAGTTTAGTATTAACTATGTATGATCCTGATGCACCAACAGGTTCTGGTTGGTGGCATTGGGTGATTGTTAATATTCCTGTACAAACATCGTTTATTAAACAATCAGCAGGAAATAATCCCAATTTATTGCCTAAAGGAAGTAGATTAGTACGTAATGATTTTGGCGTGATAAATTATGGAGGGCCATGTCCTCCGCTAAATTCGACTCATCGATATCAATTTACACTTTATGCACTAGACATTGATCACATTGAGGTTGATGAACAAACTACCCCAGCTCTAGTTGGTTTTATTGCTAATTCGCATCAAATAGCAAAGGCAGATATAATTTACTCCTACTCACGTTGATATTGATTAATAGGCTATTAGGATTATGGATTTTGCTTCAATTGGTCGAGTGAATTATATAACACAACGTTGTAATCAAACCCTAAAACAGATTCAAAGCATTGATCCAATGATTGTCTATGTCATAAATGGCGAAAAACAGATCGAATGTGAGGGCGAATATTTTAAGGTAAAAACAGGTCAGTTAGTCCTGATTCCAGCAGGTAATTTAATGAATATAAATAATTTTTATATTGATGATAAGGATTATCAAGCCATTTGTTACTCTTGGCATGCGCAGCTACTAGACCAATTTGCTTTATCTCATTTTTATCAGAGTAATCAAATTCTTAAAAAAATTAAAGTTGAAACAATATTACCTGAAACTTTTATTACTCGACTAATACAGATTAAAACAGAATTATTTACACATAACCAATGCAATTCTAATCTTGTTAAACATTTATTTATTGAACTTTTAATTAGATTATCTGCATTTGGTGTGTATTTTCCACTGAATAATAACCCGAAAATTAGCCAAAAAATTCGCGAAATTATTAACCAGCAACCAGACAAAAAGTGGCAGGCAGCAGAAATTGCTAAACAATTTGCTATGAGCGAATCAACTTTACGGCGACATCTTGCTTTAGAAGGATATAATTTATCCAAAATTATCTTAGATATAAGAATGAATTTTGGTTTAATGCTGTTACAAACCACCCAAAAAACGATCCTACAAATTGCCCAAGAAGTGGGATATGAATCAGGCTCTCGTTTTGCTTTTTACTTTAAACAACGTTTTGGATTTTCACCAAAGAGGCTACGTTAGCCAATTTTTTATTACTAACATTTAATTTTATTTATTAAATTATTTTTTATGCATGTCCATTACCATGGTTTCTCAGAACTATAGTATATAGCGCTAGCAATTCCTACAGATTATCAATTATTTTATCATAGTAATCAATTTTTATGATGTAAAGTTTACAAGTGCTAAGCCAATTGATACGATGCGTCTCTCATTATTTTCTTTATTTTCATCAATTATGCTTTATCTTATTTTTGTAACAATTATTTGGTCGTTTTCGTTTAGTTTTATTGGTGTTTATATCAGTGGACAGGTTGATACTTGGTTTGCTGTGGTTATGCGTGTTGTGTTAGCATTTATTACCTTTTTGCCTTTTTTACACTTTAGAAATATTAAGCTTAAAACCATGTTTCTTTTAATGGGGGTTGGGGTTTGTCAATTAGGGGTTATGTACTTTTTTTATTATAATTCCTTCCAATATATTTCAGTACCTGAAGTGCTGTTGTTTACCATTTTTACACCAATTTATGTCACGGTTATTTATGATTTACTGCAACGTCATCCATTACGATTGAGTTACCTTTTTACGGCAATAATAGCAGTTATTGGTGCCGCTATTATTCGTTATGATCATATTAGTGCAAACTTTATTATTGGCTTTTTATTAATTCAAGGGGCTAATATTGTTTTTGCCTTAGGGCAGGTTGGTTATAAAAGAATTATGGAGATATATCCAATGCCTCAACATCAGGCTTTTGCTTGGGTTTACTTTGGGGCGGTAATTGTGGCAACAGTAGGTTGGTTACTTTTTGGCGATGCATCAAAATTACCAACAACTAATTTGCAATGGGGAATTATTATTTGGCTTGGAATAGTGGCTTCTGGTGTGTGTTACTTTTTATGGAATTTTGGCGCGACAAAAGTTGATTCGGGCACTTTGGCTATTATGAATAATGTGGTTATTCCAACAGGGATTTTGGTGAATGTGGTGATTTGGCATCAATCAATAGACTGGGTACGCTTTATATTAGGTAGTGTAGTGATTATGTTGGCACTATTGCTACACAACAAAGTTAAAATTGCTCATTAAGTTAAGAACAATAATCTGTAGGAATTATTCGCGTTATTGACAGTAATTTGAGAAACGGCCGTCATAAATAGGCATAAGAAACAGAACTAACGCCAAATCAAAGATTGGCAATATGGGCTTAATTATAAAGAAAAATAACCGTCACTGATTTGGCTAAGCGTTTTGGTGAGTCGTTCGACCATTTGATTAAAATTTAACAATCGATTAAATATAAATTAAGACGGCAAGCCCAGTATTCATTTTTCAAGTGATAGGTTTTGTAAAAAATATTCAGGATTCTATACCGTTTGGTGATAAATTAAAACTCTACAGTATTTTGTTTGTTAGATTCAAAAGATAGAAAATGATTTATTCATTTTTATACACATAAGATGATTTTAAGTAAAACGCTTTAGGCATTGTTAGCAAATTATTTGAATCATGAAGTGTAAGCAATCTGGTGTTGTGCTATAAAGCTGTGCTATAAATAAGCGTTTAAGGTAAATGTGTCATAATTGATAAAATTAACGGTGTTGTAATAGAAGATAGCATCGTTGATATTAATAAGCTTGAAGCGATAGAGCCTTGCAACACTTCAAACTGCCTTGCCATCATATAACAATTTATCGCAATTGAAACTGAACTGAGTAATACCACCACTTGCAATTCTAAAGTTGGTAGTCCAATGAGTTTACCTAAAATATAAGTAACAATAGGTAACATAGCCAATTTTAATATGCAGATAGCTGTTGTAATTAAAAGTTTATCTCGAATTTTATATTCCGCTAGTCCCATGCCTAAAACAATTAATGAAAGAGGTGCGGTCATCTCACTCACCATTTTAGTTGATTTATCAATAAAGTTAGGTAACGGTAAACCAATAAAATTCACTATAATGCCTGTAAAAATTCCAATAATAATGGGATTTTTTGCAACATTTTTAAAGGCTTTAACAATCCCTTTAGTTGAACATTTTCCCATTTGCACAAATTCAATAGAAACCGTCGCAAGTGTCCATAAAATTAAGGCATTAAAGATAACGATAATGGCAACAATGGGGATAGCATTATCGCCTAATAACATTTTAATAATAGGAATACCAACAAACACCGTATTGGTATAAATACTACCCATAGCAAACATTGTACTTTCTGAACCATTTAACTTAAATAATTTAGATGCAATTAGGCAACCAATTGCAAAGACAATAAAGGATCCACCAAAAAAGATGAATAACAGTTTTATATCGATTTGCGAATGTTCAGAAAAATGGCTCATGATCTGAAATAGCATGATGGGAAATGCAATATAAAAGGTAAATTTGGTTAGGCTATCGGTGATTGTTTTTTGCCAACGACCTACTTTAACCGCTAAAAAACCGAATAAAATTAGCATAAAAAGGGGCAGGGTAGATAAAAACTGCGCCCATAATGTTGTAAAAAATGCCATCGTCATTATTTTATTGATGATTGCGTATGAAGTACCATTCTAAGTCAGTTGATCGTTTTGAATCAAATTGATAGCCTTCTAAATTGAAATCTTTAATATCATCACTGTGATTAATTTTATTTTTTATAATAAATCGGCTCATTAAACCACGCGCTTTTTTAGCATAAAAGCTAATCACTTTATAATCATCTTTGCTTTTATCTAAAAATATCGGTTGAATGATCTTAGCATTGAGCTGTTTTGCTTTTATTGCTTTGAAATATTCGTTTGATGCCAAATTAATTAATGTGGGATGTGATGATTTTAACAACTCGTCATTAAGTTTATTTGTTAATGATTCTCCCCAAAATTGATAAAGATTAGCATGGTTACCGTTTTTTAAGCGAATACCCATTTCTAAGCGATAGGGCTGAATTAGATCAAGTGGTCGTAATAAGCCATATAATCCTGACAGAATCCGTAGATGTGATTGAGCAAATTTTAGATCACTATCATTAAAATCTTCAACATGTAAGCCCTCGTAAACATCACCTTTAAAAGCCAGTATCGCTTGCCTTGCATTCTCAAGATTAAAATCACTATGCCAATTTTGAAAACGCTCATAATTAAGCTCAGCTAATTTGGGGCTGATAGACATTAATTGGGCTAAATTCTCTACACTCAATTTTTGACAATCTTGTATAAGGGTTTTAGTTGAGTCAATAAATTGAGGAAACGTATAATTTTGGGTTAATAATGGTGATTGGTAATCTAAGGTTTTTGCTGGTGAAATAATTATTATCATAACATATTTTGCCTATTGTATTTTGCAATAAATCGGGTTATTTTACATCAAATTCAACCCAAAGGAGTAGCAAAATGAACGTAGATAAACAAGAAATGCACGATATCAAAGCTTGGCCTACTATTCGTGAAATATTTATTGAAATTGTCGACGCTATTTTTGAATTTTTTATAGGGGGGTTTTAGTTGAGTTAATAAATTGAGGAAGCGTATAATTTTAGGTTAATAATGGTGATTGGTAATCTAAGGTTTTTGCTGGTGAAATAATTATTATCATAACATATTTTGCCTATTGTATTTTGCAATAAATCGGGTTATTTTACATCAAATTCAACCCAAAGGAGTAGCAAAATGAACGTAGATAAACAAGAAATGCACGATATCAAAGCTTGGCCTACTATTCGTGAAATATTTATTGAAATTGTCGACGCTATTTTTGAATTTTTTATAGGGGGGTTTTAGTTGAGTTAATAAATTGAGGAAGCGTATAATTTTAGGTTAATAATGGTGATTGGTAATCTAAGGTTTTTGCTGGTGAAATAATTATTATCATAACATATTTTGCCTATTGTATTTTGCAATAAATCGGGTTATTTTACATCAAATTCAACCCAAAGGAGTAGCAAAATGAACGTAGATAAACAAGAAATGCACGATATCAAAGCTTGGCCTACTATTCGTGAAATATTTATTGAAATTGTCGACGCTATTTTTGAATTTTTTATAGGGGGGTTTTAGTTGAGTTAATAAATTGAGGAAGCGTATAATTTTAGGTTAATAATGGTGATTGGTAATCTAAGGTTTTTGCTGGTGAAATAATTATTATCATAACATATTTTGCCTATTGTATTTTGCAATAAATCGGGTTATTTTACATCAAATTCAACCCAAAGGAGTAGCAAAATGAACGTAGATAAACAAGAAATGCACGATATCAAAGCTTGGCCTACTATTCGTGAAATATTTATTGAAATTGTCGACGCTATTTTTGAATTTTTTATAGGGGGGTTTTAGTTGAGTTAATAAATTGAGGAAGCGTATAATTTTAGGTTAATAATGGTGATTGGTAATCTAAGGTTTTTGCTGGTGAAATAATTATTATCATAACATATTTTGCCTATTGTATTTTGCAATAAATCGGGTTATTTTACATCAAATTCAACCCAAAGGAGTAGCAAAATGAACGTAGATAAACAAGAAATGCACGATATCAAAGCTTGGCCTACTATTCGTGAAATATTTATTGAAATTGTCGACGCTATTTTTGAATTTTTTATAGGGGGGTTTTAGTTGAGTTAATAAATTGAGGAAGCGTATAATTTTAGGTTAATAATGGTGATTGGTAATCTAAGGTTTTTGCTGGTGAAATAATTATTATCATAACATATTTTGCCTATTGTATTTTGCAATAAATCGGGTTATTTTACATCAAATTCAACCCAAAGGAGTAGCAAAATGAACGTAGATAAACAAGAAATGCACGATATCAAAGCTTGGCCTACTATTCGTGAAATATTTATTGAAATTGTCGACGCTATTTTT
>NZ_LZHO01000024.1:0-1187 GCF_001690895.1 Gilliamella sp. Nev5-1
CCCCTAAAATAGTACAGCCAAAAAGTAGGAAATTCTCTATGATAAAAGTAAAAGAGGATTCAATGATGAAAAAAATGACTGAACATCAAATCGTCGCTATTTTAAAAGAAGCTGAAGCGGGTATTCCTGTCAAGGAGCTCTGTCGTAAATAGGGCATGGGTAATTCAACTTTCTATAAATGGCGTGATAAATACGGTGGTATGGAAATTTCAGACATCAAACGTTTAAAGGAGCTGGAGGCGGAAAACCGTAAACTTAAACAGATGTTTGCTGAGCTCAGTTTAAAATCTCAGCTTCAGGAAGATATCATAAAAAAGCTTTAGTGCCAACAGGGGCACGTAAAACGTGGGCACAGCAACTACAACAAAATCATTCAGTTACTATTGCTATGAGTTGTGCCATTGTTGGTTTAAGCCGTTGTGCTTACTATTATCAAGCTAAGTTACAGGATGATTCGGTGATTGTTTCGGTGTTGAATGCTATCACAGACCGGCATTTACGCTGGGGCTTTCCTAAATGTTTTAATCGTATCAGAAAGCTCGGCTATCAATGGAATCATAAACGGGTATATCGGGTGTATTGTGAATTAAAGCTTAATCTCAGGGTAAAGCGTAAAAAACGCATTCCTCCACGATGCCCGGAAAGGTTATTAGCCCCCAATAAACAAGGTGAATGTTGGTCAATGGATTTTATGAGTGATAGTCGCTGTAATCAACGTCGCTTTAGGACATTCAATGTTATCGATGACTTTAATCGTAAGGCGTTAGGTATTGATATTGCAGTAAGCTTACTGGCAGGAAGGATTACCCGTTACTTAGATAAACTGGCCGAATATCATGGGTATCCATTAAAAATACGCGTCGATAATGGACCAGAATTTACAGGAAAAACCTTTATAAACTGGGCTAAATCACATGATATAGCCATTGATTATATCCAGCCCGGTAGCCCTTATGAAAATGGTTATATTGAACGATTTAATCGTACCTATCGTACTGAAGTACTCGATTTATATCTTTTTAACAACTTAGCACAAGCAAGGAGAATAACCGAAGAATGGTTAACGATTTATAACACCGAAAGACCGCATGAGGCATTAAATAACATGACACCGCTCGAATATAAAACATTAAAACAGGCAGCTTAATTTTCTACGTGAGTTGTGTACTAAGTTTGGGGTATTTACA